>NZ_JASATR010000025.1:0-53686 GCF_038440395.1 Aeromonas sp. OTU364 | reverse complement strand
GCCCCCCGGGCGCCCCCCCCCCCCCCGGGGGGCCGGAATGGTTTAGTCAGGAGATGTCATGAACCGACTCCGTTTGCTTGGCCTGCTGTGCTGTATCTTGCCGCTCGGGCTGGCGCACGCCTCCCGCATCAAGGATCTCAGCTCGGTGGAAGGGGTGCGCAGCAACCAGTTGATCGGCTACGGTCTGGTGGTGGGCCTGCCCGGGACGGGCGAGAAGAACAACGCCTTCACCGAGCAGACCTTCAGGACCATGCTCAACAACTTCGGCATCAAGGTGCCGGACAACATCAAGCCCAAGATCAAGGACGTGGCGCCCGTGGCCATCCACGCCGATCTGCCCCCCTTCTCCAAGCCGGGTCAGACCATAGATGTCACCGTCTCCGCCATCGGCGAGGCGAAGAGCCTGCGGGGCGGCACCCTGCTCCAGACCTTCCTCAAGGGGCTGGACGGCCGCGTCTATGCGGTGGCCCAGGGCAGCCTGGTGGTCGGTGGGCTCGGGGCCGAGGGGGCGGATGGCTCCAAGGTGGTGGTCAATACCCCCACAGTGGGGCGCATCGCCAACGGGGCGACCGTGGAGCGTGAAGTGCCGAACTCCTTCTCCCAGGGGGACACCATCACCTTCAACCTGAACCGGCCCGACTTCACCACGGCCCGCCGGGTGGCCGACGTGGTCAACGATCTGGTAGGCCCCAACACGGCCCAGGCCCTGGACGCCACCTCCATCAAGGTATTCGCGCCGCGGGATCCGAGTCAGCGGGTCGCCTACCTTGCAACCATCGAAAACCTGGAAGTGGATCCGGCCACCGAGTCCGCCAAGATCATCGTCAACTCGCGCACCGGCACCATAGTCATCGGCAGCGAGGTCAAGCTGAGGCCCGCCGCCATCAGCCATGGGGGCCTGACGGTCACCATCGCCGAGAACCAGCAGGTCTCCCAGCCCAATCCGCTGGCGGGGGGCGAGACCGCGGTCACCAACAACTCCACCATCAACGTGCAGCAGGATCCGGGGCGCATGTTCAAGCTCGACACCGGGGCGACCCTGGATGACCTGGTGCGGGCGGTGAATCAGGTGGGGATAGCGCCGGGGGATCTGATGGCGATCCTGGAGGCCCTGCAGCAGGCGGGGGCCATTCAGGGGCAGCTGGTCATCTTGTAACAGGCTGTCTCGGCGAATCTCCGGGCTGGCGCAGCAGCCGGCCCGGAGAGCCAACAGGTAATACAGTCATTTCTTGAGCGGCAAGAGGTTGCCACGGGCGGCAAAGAGGAAGGTTATGGCAGAGTTCGACACCCAGAGTGGTATCAATCTTGGCATGGTGCAGGACGTTCAGAACCTGGACAAGCTGCGCCAGATGAGCCACAGCAAGGAAGGGAAGCAAGAGGCACTGATGGCGGCGGCCCGCCAGTTCGAGTCCATCTTCACCCAGACCCTGTTCAAGGGCATGCGCCAGGCCAACTCGGTGTTGACTGAAGGCAACCCGATGAACAGCAGCTACACCCAGTTCTACGAGGGGATGCTGGACGAGCAGCGGGTCTCCGACATGTCGAGCAAGGGGGGCCTTGGCATCGCCGAGATGGTGGCCAAGCAGTTCTCCCCCGAGAAGACCTTCACCCATAACGACGGCCGGGTGCTCAAGCTGCCCCAACGCACCGAGCGGGTCTACAAGCCCTATGAAGCTCCCAGTGCCTCCAACGATCTGATCGCCGCTTCCAAAGTTGGCAAAGATTTTGCTGATAACGAAATGAAGAGCGAGATGAAGGGTGGACTGAATGGGGCCGAGTCCTCGTTGAACCTGCCCAGACGCCCCCATCGCACCGTGCCGCCCATGGGCAGCAGCCCGCGGGCCTCGGCCCTGGATGAGAGCGCCAAGGTGTTCGACAGTCCGGAGGAGTTCGTCGAGCGCCTGATGCCGCTGGCCAAGAAGGCGGCGGACAAGCTGGGGCTGAGCCCGGCGGTGCTGGTGGCCCAGGCCGCCCTTGAGAGTGGCTGGGGCAAGCGGGTGATCAAGGACGGGGAGGGGCAGATGAGCCACAACCTGTTCGGGATCAAGGCCGATCCCCGCTGGGAAGGGCCCAAGGCCGTGGTGAGCACCCTGGAGTACGAGCAAGGGGTGGCGTCGCGCCAGAAGGCGGCATTCCGCTCCTACGAGTCGTTTGAAGAGAGCTTCAACGACTATGTGGACTTCCTGACCTCGGGGAGTCGCTACAAGGGGGCGCTGGCCAAGGTGGACAGCCCGGATCGCTATTTCGAGGCGCTGCAGCAGGCCGGTTATGCCACCGATCCCCAGTACGCCAGCAAACTTAAACAAGTGTTGCGCAGTGATGCCATCGCCGGCTACTCGATGCCCGGCAACGCTGCGACCAGGAACACAGAGATGGAGCTGTAAGCTATGGCAAGCGATCTGCTTGGAATCGGGACTTCGGGTGTATTGGCCCAGCAGCGACTGCTGCAGACCACCAGTAACAACATAGTGAACGTCAACAGCCAGGGCTATGTACGTGAACGCACCCTGATCTACACCAATTCCGTCGGATTGGGCACGGGCGACATGGTGAGCGAGCGGGTCATCAACGCCTACGCCCAGGCTGAGGTGCGCCGGGATACCTCCGCCTACCATGCCGCAGGCTCGCGCTACGATCAGCTGTTCCAGCTCGACAGCCTGCTGGGGGATGCCAGCAACAGCGTGGGCACCACCATCACCTCCTACTTCAAGGCCTTCCACACCGCCAACGAATCGCCGGCGGAAGTGGGCGGGCGCAAGACCACCCTGAGCGAGCTCAGCGGCATGGTGGATCGCTTCCACACCCTCTCCGCCCAGCTCGACAAGCAGAGCGACACCATCAACGCCACCATAGGGGACGAGACGGACAGGGTGAACAGCCTGCTCAGCAGCATCAACGATCTGAACCAGGCCATAGTCCGGACCCAGGGCTCGCCGGAAGAGAACCTGATGCTGTTCGATCAGCGTGACGAGGCGATCCGCCAGCTCTCCGAGAAGATGGAAGTCCGCACCGTGACCCAGCCCAACGGCAGCATGCTGGTCAACATGAGCACGGGGCACTCCCTGGTGCTGGACGGCGGCGTGGCCCAGTTCAAGGTGGTGCCGGGCAGCCCGGACTCCCGGGATGCGAGGCTGCAACTCACCCTGGGGGCCAACCAGGCCAACATCAATGACAAGGATCTGGGGGGCGCCATCGGCGGCCTCTTCACGGCGCGCAACGATCTGGAGCCCGCCAAGCGGGAGCTGGGCCAGCTGGCGGTCGCCATGGCCGATGCCATGAACCAGCAGAACCGCCTCGGCATGGATCTGGACAACGAGCTGGGAGGGGATCTCTTCTCCCTCAAGGGGAGCCAGGGGCTCCCCTATGCCAGCAACCAGGGCAGCGGGGCGGCCAGCGTGAACTTCGTGCCCGGCAAGGGCTCGGAAGTGACCACCTTCGATTACGAAGTGCAGTTCAACAACGGCACCGATTATGAGGTCTTCTCCATCGACGGCTCAGGGCAGCGGACTTCGGTGGCGACCGGCACCACGCCCCCCGCCAAGTTCGAGGTGGCCGGGCACGGCATCGAGATCGACCTGTCCGGCACCCCGGTCGGGGGCGACAAGATAGTGCTGCAACCCACCAAGCACGCCGCCGCCGGCATGGCGCAGGCCGCCACCAGGCCGGAAGACATCGCGCTGGCATCCCCCATCAAGGCGGACAAGCATTCCCAAAACCTGGGCTCGGGCGAGATCAAGGTCAACAGCGTCTACAACACAGGCACGGGGTCGGGCTTTGGCACCAATACCCTGGACCCGAGCGCTCCCCAGGTCATCAAGATCGACGGCAGCGGCAACTACGAGGTCTATGACAAGAACAACAACCTGCTCGGGGTGGCCCCCGCCTCCACCAAGGGGCAGAACCTGATGTCCGCCCTCGAGCTGCCGCTGGGCACACCCATAGTACCGGCCCTGACCCCGGGCTACGACTTCAGCATCACCGGCAAGGTGGAGGCCAGCGACAGCTTCACCCTGAGCTACAACAAGGACGGCTTTGCCGACAACGGCAACGGGCTGGCGCTGGCGGAGCTGCAGAACAAGGAGCTGGTGCGCAAGAACAACAATGCCGCCACCAGCAACGACAAGATGACCTTCAACGACGCCTACAGCGCTCTGGTGACCGGGGTGGGCAACAAGGCCAGCCAGGCCAAGACCCTGCTGCAGGCCAATGAGGCCAAGCTGACCCAGAGCACCGCCATCTTCGAGAGCGTCTCCGGGGTCAACCTGGAGGAGGAAGCGGCCAACCTCATCCGCTTCCAGCAGTCCTATGCCGCCTCGGCCCAGATAGTCAATACCGCCAAGACCATCTTCGATACCCTGTTGTCTTCCGTGAGGTAAGTCATGCGCATCACCACCAACATGATCTATGACCGCAACCTGGCCTCCATGAGCAAGGTGAGCGAGCGCCAGAATACCGCCTATGAACAGCTGATGACGGGGGAGAAGTTCTCCCGGGCGGGGGAAGACCCCTCCGGCATGGGCCAGAAGCTGGCGCTGACCAAGGAGATCGATCTCTTCAAGCAGTACGGCGTCAACGGCAGCCTGCTGGAGAACAGCCTGGGCCACGAGGAGACTGTGCTCACCTCCCTTAACAACGCCATGCTGAGCGCCCAGACCCTGATCCAGAAGGCGAACAGCTCGGCCATGGGCTCGGAGGAGCGCAACGCCATCGCGAGCGAACTGGAGGGGCTGCAGAAGCAGATGTTCGATCTGATGAACAGCAAGAACTCCCAGGGGGAGTTCATCTTCGGCGGCAACCAGAGCAAGACTCAGCCCTTCGTAAAAGATGCGAGCGGCAACTATGTGTTCCAGGGGGACACCGGGCAGCGCAGCATCCAGGTCTCCCCCACGGTGCAGATCCCGGCCAATGACTCCGGTTTCGATCTGTTCGAGATGGTGGCGACCCGGCGCACCGCCAGTGGCACCAGCGCCAACATCCAGGTAGGGGTCGGGGATCAGGGGAACTTCGAGAGCTTCTATCGCAACAACTACGACTCGTCTCTTGCCAGCAATTCGTTCACCGTGAGCACTCAGGTGGGCCCGCCGGACAGGTACGAGATCCGGGACAGCGGCGGTGGCCTGATCCAGGACGGGGACTACAGCGCGGGCAACAAGATCACCTTCAACGGGCTGGAGCTGACCCTGGACCTGCCGGCAGGGGGGGCGGATCAGACCTTCGTGCTGGACAAGCCGAAGAACGACAGCGTGCTCAACGGCATGTCCGACTTCCTCACCGCCCTGCGCGACCCCACGCTCTCGGCGGACGGCTTCCAGCTGGCGGTGGCGGATGCCACCACCCACATGAACAACGCCAGGACCAAGATAGACAGGGGGCTCGGCGAGCTGGGTGGCCGGATGAACAGCCTGGAGCAGGTGATGGGGTCGAACGACGGGCTCAGCACCCTGAACCAGCAGGCGCGGGCCAAGGTCTCCGAGGCGGACATGTACGAGGTGATTGCGGCGCTCTCCAAGGAGGACGCGGCCATGAGCGCCTCCCAGCTCGCCTTCAGCAAGATAAGCAAGCTGACCCTGTTCGACTATATCCGCTGATATCTACCCGTTGATCGCCCGCTCCCCCGTGGCCCAGGCCCGGGGGAGCGTTCTTTTCATGGGCGGCCCGCTTCCCGCCCAATTTGTAACAACCCGTTGCCAGGAGCCCAATGGCCTTGACTCGGGGAGGCCCCGGACAGATGATGCCGCCCGCACCACCCAGGTGGCGCGCATTTTTCGCAGCATCTCGTTAGGCGAGGCTCCTGCATAAACACAGGCCACTGATCTCACGACGTCCAGAGACGCCCAAGATCAGGACAGTTTTCATCGGATTAAGGTGTCAACCCAAGTGGCTTCCGGCATGCCGGATACGTTATGCAGTGCTAAAGCTGGTACGTGGGGATGAAAACACGCCGGACGGCGTCATTTCCTGCCTGTTACTCGTCAATCAAATTGCTGTTTTCTTGTCGACAGCGACCGGTGCGTGCCGGTTGCCTTCAGGCCCTGCCTGAAATCACATGAGGATATCTGTGATGAAGAAAACACACACCCTGCTCAACCGTCATCAACTGCTCGATCTCGCCGCCCTGCAGGGCTGGCTTGACCACAACCTGGACCCGGTGCAGCGGGCCGATCAACTGCTGACCCTGCGCCCGGAAGAGCTCAACTGCGTCTTCGATACTCTCCCTGCGCCGCGAGGAGCCGCCCTGCTCGCCTCCCTGTCGGCGGAGAGCGCGGGCCAGCTGCTGCTGCGCCTGCATGGCAGCATAGTGGGCGTGCTGCAGGAGGCCATTCCCCGGCGCGATATGGTGGCCATCCTGCGCAAGCTGGGTGCCCAGGATCGCACCAGGCTGCTGGCCCGCTTCCCGACCCAGGCGCAGGCCATCTACGATGCCCTGCTCGATTGGCCGAGCGAGTCGGTCGGTGCCAACATGCGCCACGAATACCTGGCCGTCGACCAGGGCACCACGGTGGAGAGCGCCAAGCGGCGGATCCACGACGCCTGGGACAAGGCCCAGCTGTTTCAGCACCTCTATGTGGTCGACGGCGAGCGGCGCCTGCTCGGCAGCGTCTCCCTCAAGTCCCTGCTCATCGCCGATCCCCTGCGGCCGGTGAGCGAGCTGATGGAGCGGGAGGCGGTGCGGATCAACGCCCGGGCGGATCAGGAGCTGGCCGCCCGCCTGCTGATCGATCGCGACATCTCGACCCTGCCGGTGGAGGATCAGGGGCGCCTGGTGGGGGTCTTCCACGTGGATGACGCCGCCGACATCCTGGAGCTCGAATCCACCGAGGATGCGGAGTTACAGGGGGGCTCATCCCCCCTGGATACCCCCTATCTGCAGGCCACTCCCTGGCAGCTGTGGCGCAAGCGGGTGGGCTGGCTGCTGATCCTGTTCGTGGCGGAGGCCTACACGGGGACAGTGCTGCGGGCCTTCGAGGAGCAGCTGGAGGCGGCCATCGCCCTGGCCTTCTTCATCCCCCTGCTCATCGGCACCGGCGGCAACAGCGGCACCCAGATCACCACCACCATAGTGCGGGCCATGGCGGTGGGGGAGGTGAGCCTGAAGAACCTCGGCACAGTGCTGAGAAAGGAGCTCTCCACCGGTCTGCTTATCTCGGCCGCCATTGCGTTGGCCGCCTGGGTACGGGCCTGGAGCCTGGGGGTGGGTCCCCAGATCGGCATGGTGGTCACCCTGACCATCATTGCCATCGTGCTCTGGAGCGCCGCGGTCGCCTCCATCATTCCCATGGTGCTGCGTCGCCTGCGCATCGATCCGGCGGTGGTCTCTGCCCCCTTCATCTCCACCCTGGTGGATGGCACCGGCCTCATCATCTATTTCGAAATCGCCAAATGGTTGCTGCCCGAGCTGCAGTGACAACGACAGAAAGCAAGAAGGCAGCCATCGGCTGCCTTCTTTCGTTTGAGGTGAACGATCACCCGAGCTGGAACAGCAGGGGCCAGCCCTGCTCCTGGCAATAGCGGTGCTCCTTCTCCAGGTTCTGGATCAGCAGGCGGTTCTCCTCGCACCAGTCGGTGGGCAGGGTGACCACCAGCTGATCCCCGGCGGCCTGCACCCGCCACTCCGGCAACAGGTTGTCCTGGCGCCTGTGGTGGGCCGCCACCGCGAGGCGCAGGATGCGGATGCAGCGCAGCACCGTCTGCTCGTCGTGGTTGGGCAGGGCGGGCAGCTCCGAGAGCTTGAGCCCCTTGCGCTGGAAGCGCACCAGGGCCGCCAGCAGGACCTGATCGTCCTGGTTGAAACCGGGCAGATCCGTGTTTTGCAGGATGTAGGCGGAGTGGCGATGGATGCCGCTGTAGTTGATGGCAAGGCCGATCTCGTGCAGCCGCGCCGCCCAGCCGAGGATGGCGCGATAGGGCTCGATGGGCATCTCCCAGGGATCGCTCAGGGCGTCGAACAGATCGAGGACGCTCCGCTCCACCCGGGTGGCCTGGCGCTTGTCGATGTGGTAGTGGGAGCTGAGGGCGAGCGCGGTGCGCTCGCGAATGTCGTGGTGCTGCAGCCGCTCCTCGAACTCATAGAGCAGCCCCTCGCGCAGGGCGCCGTCGGAGTACTCCATCCGCTCGATGGGCAATGAGGTGAAGAGCCCGAGCAGTATGGCCACGGCGGCGGCAAAGACTCCCTGGCGCTCCTCGGTGAGGCCGGCGAGTTTGAGCTGGTCGACCCGCTTGTGCCTGAGCATCTCTTCTTTCAGCCGCTCCAGACCCGCCAGCGTGATGGCGCCATCCGTCCACTCCTCCCCCTGCAAGACGTCGCGCACGGTGCGAATGGATCCCGAGCTGCCGAGGCAGCTCTGCCAGCCCAGCTTGCGGTACTGGTTGATGATGGGGGCGAGCTGGTGCTGCGCCTCCAGCACGGCGCTGTTGAAGGCCTTCTCGCTCAGCTTGCCGTTGGCAAAGAAGCTCTGGGTGAAGCTGACGCACCCCATCTTGCGACTGGTGAGGGCCTTGTGTTCGAAGCCCTCGCCGATGATGAGTTCGGTGCTGCCGCCGCCGATGTCCACCACCAGCACCTGGCCTTCGATGTGCTGGGTATGGGCGACCCCCTGATAGATGAGGCGTGCCTCCTCCTGGCCGCTGATGATCTCGATGGGGTGGTTGAGCACCTCGGCTGCCTCGCGCACGAAGTCCCGGGCGTTGCTGGCGCGGCGCAATGTGTAGGTGCCGGCGATGCGGATCTGATCCGGCTTGATGTTGGTGAGGCGCTCGGCGAACAGGGCGAGGCAGTCGAGCCCCCGGGCCATGGCCTCCGCCGACATGCGGCGCTGCTCATCCATCCCCTCGGCGAGGCGAACCCGCTCCTTGATGCGATCGACGATCTGCATCCGCCCCTCGTTGAGGCGGGCGATGACCATGTGGAAGCTGTTCGACCCCAGATCGACAGCGGCGTACAGACTATTGTCCATTGTTTGACTCGATACGTTTGAGATAGTCGTAAATCGCAACCTGGGAGCGAACCTTACGGCGGTTGCCCCGCTTCACGTATTCGTTCTTCTGATCGGCATCGATGACCCGCGCCTTGCAGGTGTCGCTCAGCTGCAGCTCGAGGATGTCCAGGATGCGTTGTTTCAGCCGCTCGTCGTAGATGGGGGTGCCCACCTCGATCCGGCCGTCAATGTTGCGGCTCATCCAGTCGGCGCTGGAGATGAACAGCTGGGGGTTGCCCTTGTTGTGGAACACCATCACCCGGGGGTGCTCGAGGAAGCGGTCGATGATGCTGATGACCTGGATGTTGTCGCTCAGGCCCGGCACCCCGGGACGCAGGGCACACATGCCGCGGATGATCATCTGGATGGGCACCCCGGCCTGGCCGGCGGCATAGAGGCGGTTGATGAGGTCTCTGTCCACCAGGTTGTTGATCTTGAGGGTGATGCCGCAGGGCTGGCCCGCCTTGGCGTTGGCCAGCTCGTTGTCGATGAGGCGATAGAGCTGGCGGCGGCTGTTGATGGGGGAGACCAGCAGGTGGTTGAATTTGTAGCGTTTATAGGGGTACTCGATGTATTCGAACACCCCCTCCACCTCGGCGGTGATGTCCGGGTGGCGGGTCAGCAGGGAGAAGTCGGTGTAGATCTTGGCGGTCTTCTCGTTGAAGTTGCCGGTGCCGATATGGGCGTAGCGCACCGCCTCGCCATGTTCGTGGCGGGTGATGAGGCAGAGCTTGGAGTGGATCTTGAGGCTGGGCACCCCGAACACCACCTTGACCCCGGCATCGGTCAAAATGTTGGCCCAGTCGATGTTGGCCGCCTCGTCGAAGCGGGCGCGCAGCTCCACCACCACAGTCACCTTCTTGCCGTTGTTGGCGGCGTCGATGAGGGAGTGGATGATCCGTGACTTCTTGGCGACCCGGTAGATATTGATGCGAATGGCGCTGACCGCCGGATCGAACGCCGCCTGGCGCACCAGCTCGGTGAAGTGGTGGAACTTGTGATAGGGGTAATAGAGCAGTATGTCCTGCTTGGTGATGGCGTCGAAGGCGTTGACGAAGCCATCGAAATCGCGGCAATCCAGGGCCGGCAGCTTGGGGTTTTCCAGATAGTCCCGGCCCACGTTGGGGAAGCCGATGAAATCCTTGAAGTTGTGATAGCGCCCGCCCGGCATGATGGCGTCGTAGGAGCTGATCTGCAGCTTGAGCTTCAGGAAGCTTATCATGGCCGCGGGCATCTCCCGCTCGTAGACGAAGCGCACCGGCATGGCGGTGAGGCGCTGCTTCAAGCCGTCACTCATCTTGTCCACCAGGCTCAGATCCAGCTGGTCGGAGAGATCGTACTCCGCATCCCGGGTCAGCTTGACCGCATAGGCCGCTATCTCGTCGTAGTCGAAGAAGCCCTTGAAGATCTCGTCCAGGCAGAAGCGGATGACGTTGTCCAGGATGATGATCTGCTTCTTGCGGCGGGTCCCCTCCGGCGGCAGCTGGAAGAAGCGGGGCAGATCGTCGGTCGGCACCTCCACCAGGGCGTACTGGATCACCTGGCCGTTCTTCTTCATCTCGATGGCCAGATAGGTGTGCTCGTCTTTGAGGAACTTGACCGGGTTGACCTCCTTGTTGAGGAGGATGGGGATGATGTGGCGCAGCACCTTCTCCTTGAAGAAGACCCGCAGCCACTGCTGGATCGCCTCTGAGAGCTGGTTCTCGTTGACCAGGAAGATGTTGTGGCGGGCCAGGGCGATCAGCAACTCCTTGTAGGTGTTGTCAAACGCCTCGCCGAGCGCCATCACCTTCTGCTGGATGGCGCGCAGCAACACCTTGGCCTCGTCATCGCCACCGTGCACCTCGTTGATGAGGATGCGGCGCTTGACGTCCGAGACCCGTACCTTGAAGAACTCATCCTGGTTGGAGGAGAAGATCCCCAGAAAACGGACCCGCTCGATGAGGGGGACCGTCTTGTCCATTGCCTCTTGCAACACCCGTTCATTGAATGAGAGCCAGCTAAGCTCTTTCTCTTCATACTGCCTGTCGGTGCTCATCTGGTGCCTCTGTACTCAGGTTGCGTCTGCGCGGAAGTTATGGCGTCAAACCATGACAAATTTATGACAACCCGCGTTATTCGGTCAGATCGTGATCGATGTCGACCACCAGATCGTCGGAGAGGGACTCCAGCGCCGTGATCAGATCGTCGAGTTCGAGCTGGGGCGGCAGGGCCACCAGGGCATGGGCATAGAAGAGCGGGGCCCCGGAGTGGGGGGCGGGCTCACACCCCGTGGTGAGGTCGGCGACGTTGATGTTGAGCTGGCGCAGTATGCTGGCCACCTCGTGGACTATGCCGGGCCTGTCGTTGCCGGTGACGCTCAGCATCAACTGGTTGGCGGGCTCGGGGCTGAGCTGGCCTTCGGCGAAGCTCACGGTGAGACCCGGCAGCATCACCAGTGCCTCGCACAGGCTGCGGTAGTGTTCGTCCGGCACGGCGACGTGCAAAATGCCGGCAAACTGCCCCGCCAGTTCGCTCATTGAGCTGGCCAGCCAGTTGCCCTGCTGCCGGGTGATGGTGTCGGCCAGGCTCTCGACGATGCCGGGCTTGTCTGCGCCGATCACGGTGACGACCAATTGCTTTTGCATCCTGCTCTCCTTGAATGGGACTGCGTGGGGTCATTGACGCCTGGCCGCGACTCTGTGCGCCGAAACGTCCATAGGCTCTAGCATTGTGCCTGCTGCGACAGGCCATATGAAGCCCGCTCCACGCAAATTTAGTGAAAAAACGCGAATGCCGGAGCGGCGTTGATTTCAGCTCTGCCTGCCGGGGTTCCCCCGTGGTAGAGTGTTGCCCCTTCGTGTTTGATGAACTGGATATGTCTTGTGAACGGGGTATGTGTTTATGAATAGCCTTGTCGTATCGGGATCCGTGTTGTTGGTGCTGCTCCTGCTGGTGATCCTCTGGCGCAGGAGCAAGAGGGGCAAGGCCGAGCCCTATGAGCTGCAGGAGACCCTGTTCAGCCCCGCCGAGCGCGCCTTCCTCGGGGTGCTGGACTTGGCGGTGGGCGACCAGGCCCGGGTCTTTGCCAAGGTCAGGGTGGCAGATGTGCTGACCCCGCAGGCGCGCCTGGGCAAGGGCAAGTGGCAACAGGCGTTCGACATGATCAGCGCCAAGCGCTTCGACTACCTGCTCTGCCACCCGACGGATCTCTCCTTCCTGTGCGCCGTGGAACTCGATGACAGCGCCCATCGCCACCAGAAGCGCAAGGTGCGGGATCTCTTCCTGAAGTCCGCCTGTGACAGCGCCGGCCTGCCGCTGCTGCAGATCCCGGCCAGCAGTCATTACCAGGTCGACGAGCTGCGCGAGCTGTTGCTGCCCCTGCTGGTCAAGACGAGCCTCCCGGTGGAGGATCTGTTGCCGGGGGAGCGCCGCGAGCCGACCTTCAACCCCTTGCTGCTCGATGGAGTGGACTTGAGTGCATCCCACCATGGGGGGCGCATGCCCAGGGCGCCACAGGCCGAGCCGCCTCAGCCTGACGAGCAGGGGCCGGTGCTGATGGACAACCCCTTCATCGGCCCGGACGAAGAGGAGGAGGAAGCCTCCGCCTCTGTGCCCCATTGCCCCCGCTGCGCGGCGCCCCTGGTGGCCCGGGAAGCGAAGAAGGGTCCCCATGCCGGCCGTCTGTTCCTGGCCTGCAGCCGTTTCCCCGAGTGTCGTTACGCCGCCCCCCAGGAGCATGCCAGACACTGATCCCCGCGCTGGCGCCGGCTGCGGCCGGCGCCTTGCCTCTCTTGCACCGCTTCCACCCCGGGCGCCTGGCCGACAGCGGCTGTCCGAGTGTGATCCCCATCCCGGTCGGACCGCGCCGAGCGCGACAAGTTTTGACAAACCGCCAGAATTTTGGCACTTTGTGCACCCTACAACACAGTGCATGGCTCATTATCATAAGCACTTAAAAAACAATAACTTGGCGTTAGGTGTGTAAGGAAAATAAATATGATGGCTATGGAGGTGTTGATCGTTGATGCCGATGAACAGCGGCGTCAGCAACTGGGGACAGTGCTCTCCTTCATGGGGATCCCCTGGCAGGAGGTGGTGGAAGCCGATCTGGACGTGGCCATCGAATCCTCCGGCCCGCTGCAAGGGATACTGACGGGCAAGCTGCTGGAGCGCTCCCTCGGCGAGCTGCTGGCCGCCTTCCCCCGCATCCCCTTCCTCTCCCTGATGCAGGCCGATCACCCCAACAGCAACTTCATCGGTGGCAGTGACGAGCCCTATACCTATGAGTCCCTGACGCGCCACCTGCACTTCTGTCAGGCCTTCATCTCCCTCCATCCCCGCCAGCAGGTGCACGACAAGGGTCAGACCCTGTTGCGACTGCTGGTGGGCAAGGGGCGGGGGATCCAGGAGGTGCGCCGCCTCATAGGCCAGGTGGCGCAGACTGACGCCAACGTGCTGATCCTGGGGGAATCCGGGACCGGCAAGGAGGTGGTGGCCCGCGCCATTCACGAGCTCTCTGCCAGAAGCTCGGGCCCCTTCGTGCCCATCAACTGCGGCGCCATTCCGGCTGAGCTCCTTGAGAGCGAGCTGTTCGGCCACGAGAAGGGGGCCTTCACCGGCGCCATCGCCGCCCGTCGCGGCCGCTTCGAGCTGGCCCAGGGGGGTACCCTGTTCCTCGACGAGATCGGCGACATGCCTATGCCGATGCAGGTCAAGCTGCTGCGGGTGCTGCAGGAGCGACTGTTCGACAGGGTCGGTGGCGGCAAGCCCATCCAGGCCGATGTGCGCATCATAGCGGCGACCCACAGGGATCTGGAGGCGATGATCCGCACCCAGGGTTTTCGCGAGGATCTCTACTATCGCCTCAACGTCTTCCCCATAGAGACGCCGCCCCTGCGCGAGCGCTGCGACGATATTCCCCTGCTTTTGCAGGAGCTGCTCAACCGCCACGGGGAGCAGCACAGGGGGATCATCCGCCTGACCCAGCGGGCCATGGAGTCCCTGATGCAGTACCCCTGGCCTGGTAACGTGCGGGAGTTGTCGAACCTCATCGAGCGGCTGCTGATCCTCTACCCGAACCAGATCATCGACGTGGCGGACTTGCCCGGTCGCTACCGTCTGCTGCCAAGCGAGCCGAGGGACGAGCGGCTCACCGAGATGGACGAGCGGGATGCCCTGGCTGCCGTGTTCCAGACGCCTCCTGCGCTGGATCCGGGCCTTGCCGCGCCGCTGCCCATGCAGCTGCCCCAGGAGGGGCTCAATCTCAAGGAGATGCTGGCGGATCTCGAGGTGGAGCTGATCCGTCAGGCGCTGGAGTCCCAGGACGGGGTGGTGGCCCGCGCCGCCGACCTGCTGAGCATGCGCCGCACCACCCTGGTGGAGAAGATGAAAAAATACGGCATGAGCAAGGACAACTGAGGTCAATGCTTTGACGGCCATAGTCAAGGTATTGATATATAAAAAATAATTTACTGGCATGGAAATTGAATAAGCTGACCCAATCGCCAGTTTGAGGTCAGCTTTATGACAATCTCGCAGCAGGACAATCCGCTCCAGTCACACGAAGTGAGTCAGCTCTATGCCATCTTCACGGCACTGCCGACCGGCGTGCTGCTGCTCGATGGGGAGGGGCGGATCACCCGCGCCAACCCGGCTGCCCTGACCCTGCTGGGAGAGCCGCTGGAGGGGCAGGCCTGGCGCCAGATCATCGCCCGCTGTTTCCAGCCCAGAGAAGACGATGGTCACGAGATCTCCCTGCGGGACGGTCGCCGGGTGCAACTCTCCACCCAGCCGCTGCCGGATCAGCCCGGCCAGCTGGTGTTCATCACGGATCTCACCGAGACCCGCCAGTTGCAGGACAGGGTCAACCACATGAAACGGTTGTCGGCCCTGGGCAACATGGCGGCCTCCCTCGCGCACCAGATCCGCACCCCCCTCTCCGCCGCCATGCTCTATGCGGCCAACCTCGCGAACCGCACCCTGAAACCGGAATCCCGCACCCAGTTTCAGCAAAAGTTGATGGCCCGGCTGCAGGATCTCGAGAAGCAGATAAACGACATACTGCTGTTTGCCCGCAACGGCGACAACCAGGTGGTGGCCCCTGTCTCGGTACAGGGGCTGCTGGCGGAGGTGCAGGCCGGTGCCGAGGCCTTCTGCCAGCAGCAGGGCTGCGCGCTGCACATGGAGGCGCCTGAGCCGGATCTCTGTCTGCTCGCCAACAGCAGCGCCCTGGCCGGTGCCATCAACAACCTGATCGCCAACGCCAGACAGGCCGGGGCCGATTCGCTCCTGGTGAGCGCGGTGCGCAGCGGCAACCGGGTGGAGATGCGGGTCCTCGACAATGGCAAGGGGATGCCTGCCCAGCTGCTCAGCCAGATCTTCGAACCCTTCTTCACCACCCGCTCCCAGGGCACGGGCCTCGGGCTTGCCGTGGTGCAATCCGTGGTGCGTGCCCATCAGGGGGAGGTCAGCGTGGCCTCGGTGCCCGGAGAAGGGACCTGTTTTACCCTGTCGTTCCCCCTGCATCAGCAAGCGGTGCAGCTTGGAGGTGTAGCATGAATCCCATCTTGTCCCTGTGGTGCAAGGCCTGCGGGCCCGTGGTTGGAGGTGTAGCATGACCCAGGCCCGTATTCTGGTGGTGGAAGACGACAACGGTCTGCGCGAGGCGCTGGTGGATACCCTGCTGCTCGGCGGTTACGAGTGCCGCGAGGTGGACAGCGGCGAGCGGGCCCTGCTGGCGCTCTCTCGCCAGCGCTTCGACATGGTGATCTCCGACATCCAGATGGGGGGCATGGATGGCCTCACCCTGCTGGCCAACATCCGCCAGCAGTATCCCCAGGTGCCTGTGCTCCTGATGACTGCCTACGCCAACATCGACGGTGCCGTGCGCGCCATGCGGGAGGGGGCCATCGACTATCTGGCCAAACCATTCTCCCCCGAGGTGCTGCTCAACCAGGTCAGCCGTTACGTGCCGGCCCAGAAGGTGGAGAAGCGCGCCGTGGTGTACGGGGATCCCAGGACTGCCGAGCTGTTCCAGCTGGCGACCCGGGTGGCCAGAAGCGAGGCCACCGTCATGGTGACAGGCCCGAGCGGGACGGGCAAAGAGGTGCTGGCTCGCTACATCCACGACAACTCCAGCCGGGCCGAGCAGGCCTTCGTCGCCATCAACTGCGCCGCCATTCCGGAGAACATGCTGGAGGCGACCCTGTTCGGCTACGAGAAAGGGGCCTTCACCGGCGCCGTGCAGGGGTGCCCGGGCAAGTTCGAGCAGGCTCAGGGTGGCACCCTGCTGCTCGACGAGATCACCGAGATGGATCTCGGCCTGCAGGCCAAGCTGCTGCGAGTATTGCAGGAGAAAGAGGTGGAGCGGCTCGGCAGCCGCAAGATGATCCCGCTGGACGTGCGGGTCATCGCCACCAGCAACCGGGATCTGAAAAAAGCGGTGCAGGACGGCCTGTTTCGCGAGGATCTCTACTACCGTCTCAACGTCTTCCCCCTGCGCTGGACCTCCCTCTGGGAGCGGCCCGGCGACATACTGCCCCTGGCGGAGCACCTGCTGGCGCTCCATGCCAGTCAGCAGGGGCTGCCGACACCGCAGCTGGCCGATGCGGCGCGCGAGCGCCTGCTGACCCACCCCTGGCCCGGCAACGTGCGCGAGCTGGACAATGTGGTGCAGCGGGCCCTGATCCTCTGCCCCGAGGGGCTCATAGGCTGCGAGCACCTGATCCTGGAGGAGACGGACGAGGAGCTGGTGCGCCCCCTCGAGCGTCTGTCGGGGGAGGGGCTCGGCGGCGAGCTCAAGCAGCAGGAGCATCAGATCATCCTGGACACCCTGCAGGAGTGCAACGGCAGTCGCAAGGAGGTGGCCGACAAGCTCGGCATCAGCCCGCGCACCCTGCGCTACAAGCTGGCCCAGATGCGTGACGCCGGCATAGAGCTGCCCGCCTAGCACCTGTTGCCGGTGTCATGGCCTTGCCGGCCCGGCTCGATTATCATGGGGCCCTCGGCATCATGAGCCTGGGCCCCGTTGTGACTGCAGACAAGAGCCTGATCGCAGACAAGGGGGAGCAGCGCCTTTACAAGGGACTCCTATGATCTCTCATCGCAAACTGGAAACCGTGCTCAACCACCTGCTCGAGCCTCACGCCATCAAGGACTACTGTCCCAACGGGCTGCAGGTGGAGGGGCGCGAGCGCATTCGCCGGGTGGTCACCGGCGTCACCGCCAGCCAGGCCCTGATCGATGCGGCCGTGGCCCAGGATGCCGATGCCATCCTGGTCCATCACGGCTACTTCTGGAGCGGGGAACCACCCCAGATCACCGGCATGAAGCAGCGCCGCCTCAAGACCCTGCTGACCCACGACATCAACCTGTTTGCCTACCACCTGCCGCTGGACGTGCACCCCGAAGTGGGCAACAACGCCCAGCTCGCCAGGCTGCTCGGCATCAAGGTGCGCCGTGGTCTCGAACCCTGGAACAGCAAGAGCGTGGCCATGGTGGGCAAGCTGGAGACACCCATGAGCGGAGCTGACTTTGCCAGACTGATTGCCGAGCGGCTCGGCCGTGAGCCGCTCCATTGCGGCGACAGCGGCCCCGAGCTCATCAGCTCAGTGGCCTGGTGCACCGGCGGCGGCCAGAGCTATATCAACCAGGCGGCGGAGCAGGGGATCGATGCCTTCATCTCCGGTGAGGCTTCAGAGCAGACCATCCACACCGCCCGCGAGATGGGGATGCACTTCTACGCCGCTGGTCACCACGCCACCGAGCGGTACGGCGTCAAGGCGCTGGGGGAGTGGCTCGCCACCGTGCACGGGCTGGAGGTGACCTTTATCGATATCGACAACCCGGTCTAAACCTGTCCACGATCTGGCTACGAAGCCGTGATCAAGGCTCATGTGCTGCTCGCTTATTGACAGTTTCTCGCTGCAGGTCGTGAACAGGTTTAAGCCTGTGCCTGTGGTGGGAAAATTCAGGAAACAAAAAGGAGGCCATCGGCCTCCTTTTTCACATTTCGACAAGACGTCAGCTTACTCGCTGGCGTGACCCGCCGGGCCGAGTTCGGCGCCATCCAAGAGGGCTGCGCCCTCCTGCATCTTGAGCCGTCCCTCGCAGAACCACTGCACCACCAGGGGGTAGATGCTGTGCTCCTGGACCTGAACCCGGGCAGCCACCTCGTCGGCACTGTCCCCTTCGAAGATGGGGACGCGAGCCTGCAGGATCACAGGGCCGCCGTCCAGCTCCTCGGTGACGAAGTGGACGCTGGCACCGTGTTCGCGCTCCCCATCGTCGATGGCGCGCTGGTGGGTGTGCAGCCCTTGGTATTTCGGCAGCAACGAGGGGTGGATGTTGATCATCCGCCCGGCGAAGTGACGCACCAGATCGGCGCTCAGGATCCGCATAAAGCCGGCCAGTACCACCAGATCCGGCTGATAGTCCGCCATCAGGGCGAGCAGGGCGACGTCATACTCCTCCCGGCTGGCAAACTGCTGTTGGGCCAGGATGGCGGTGGCCACTCCGGCTTCTTTGGCGCGAACCAGACCATAGGCATCGGCCCTGTTGCTGATGACGCCGACCACCTCACCGGCAACCTTGCCGCTGGCGCAGTGGTCGAGAATGGTCTGCAGGTTGCTGCCATTGCCGGAGATCAGCACCAGGATCCGTTTCATGGGGGAGGTCATTTTATGATGACTTGCTCTTCGCCATCGGCCGCCTTGGCGATGTGGCCTATGTGCCAGGCGTTCTCGCCTTCGGCCTTGAGCAGGGCCAGCGCCTTGTCCAGCTGATCCGCCGGCAGGGCGATGATCATGCCGACACCGCAGTTGAAGGTGCGGTACATCTCGTGACGGGTGACGTTGCCAGCCTGCTGCAGCCAGCTGAACACCGCCGGCCACTGCCAGCTCTGTTCGTCGATCACCGCCTGGGTATTGGCGGGCAGCACGCGGGGGATGTTCTCCCAGAAGCCGCCACCTGTGATGTGGGACAGGGCGTGGATCTCGCACTCCTTGATGAGCTTGAGCACCGGCTTCACATAGATGCGGGTCGGCTCCAGCAGGGCGTTGGCCAGGGTGGTGTCACCCAGCGGCTGATGCACGTCGGCCTGGGAGACTTCCAGGATCTTGCGCACCAGGGAGAAGCCGTTGGAGTGGGGGCCGCTCGCGGCCAGGGCGATCAGGGCATCCCCTTCGCCGACCTTGCTGCCGTCGATGATCTCGCTCTTCTCCACCACGCCGACGCAGAAGCCGGCGATGTCGTAGTCTTCCCCTTCATACATGCCAGGCATTTCGGCGGTCTCGCCGCCCACCAGGGCGCAGCCCGACTGCTCGCAGCCTGCACCTATGCCGGTGACCACGGCGGCGGCGGTGTCCACATCCAGCTTGCCGGTGGCATAGTAGTCGAGGAAGAACAGGGGCTCGGCGCCTTGCACGATGAGGTCATTGACGCACATGGCCACCAGATCGATGCCCACGGTATCGTGCTTCTTCAGATCGATGGCCAGACGCAGCTTGGTGCCCACACCGTCGGTACCGGAGACCAGTACCGGCTCCTTGTAGCCAGCAGGGATTTGACACAGGGCCCCAAAGCCGCCAAGACCACCAAGGACTTCAGGACGACGAGTGCGCTTTGACACGCCCTTGATACGTTCAACCAGTGCATTGCCGGCATCGATATCCACGCCAGCATCCTTGTAGCTCAGTGAGGTTTTGTCAGTCACGCGTATTCCCCGTCATATAGAGAAGTGGAGGGTAAAATTCGGGGCGTATTCTACCAGTGGGCGGGTAAAAGCAGAAAGAAAATCGTTTGCGCGTTTTTGCGCAGAAATGCTCTACAAGCCGCGGCTTTTGTTGTATGATTCCGCGATTTTTTGGCGCCGGTTCGAGGAGATAATAATGAAAGTCGTTGAAGTCAAACACCCCCTGGTCAAGCACAAGATCGGCCTGATGCGCGAAGGCGACATCAGCACCAAGCGTTTCCGTGAACTGGCCAAGGAAGTGGGCAGTCTGTTGACCTACGAAGCGACCTCTGACTTCGAAACCGAGAAAGTTACCATCGATGGCTGGAACGGGCCAGTGGAAGTTGACCAGATCAAGGGCAAGAAGGTCACCGTCGTGCCTATCCTGCGCGCCGGTCTTGGCATGATGGATGGCGTGCTCGAGCACATGCCGAGTGCCCGTGTCAGCGTGGTCGGCATCTACCGCGATGAAGAGACCCTGCAGCCGGTTCCCTATTTCGAGAAGATCGTCAGCAACATCGAAGAGCGTCTGGCCCTGGTCATCGACCCCATGCTGGCCACCGGCGGCTCCATGATTGCCACCATCGATCTGCTGAAGAAGAAAGGCTGCCAGTCCATCAAGGTGCTGGTGCTGGTTGCCGCCCCGGAAGGGATCAAGGCGCTGGAAGCCGCTCACCCCGACGTGGAGCTGTTCTGTGCCTCCATCGATCAGGGACTGAACGAGAAGGGCTACATAGTCCCGGGTCTGGGGGATGCCGGCGACAAGATCTTCGGCACCAAGTAACCCCTGACGCCATAGCCGCTCTCTCTGAGCGCAAACGGAGCCGGCACCTTGCCGGCTCCGTCGTTTATCCCGCCCTCCGGCTTGCTGCCATGCGCGCCTTGCCGCTACCATAAGCAGCATCCCCCATTTCGAGAATCTTCTTTATGCTGAAACGCTTAGCGACTCTCCTCTGCTGTCTGCCACTCATGGTGTCGGCTGCCCAGGTGACCGACCTCTATCAGGGCAAGGCGCCGACCAGCGGCGACATGACGGCCGCCCAGTCCCAGGCACTGGGGGAGGTACTCGTCAAGGTGACCGGCAGGCGCGACATCCTCACCCAGCCCGAGGTGGCCAAGGCGCTGGCGGCCCCCGGTGACTATGTGCAGCACTACGGCTATCAGGATGTGGGACCGGTCAAGTTTCTCAAGGCCGATTTCAACGTGGCCAAGGTCAATGCCCTGGTAGGCCAGAGCAAGTTCCCCCTGCTCGGGCCCGTCCGCCCGCAAATGGCACTCTGGCTGGTAATAGATGAAGGGGAGCGCCGCATACTGCCGGATCAGTCCAGCGACGGCTGGTCCGCCGCCCTGCGCGGCCAGGCCCAGGCCATGGGGTTGCCGGTCAGCATCCCGCTGATGGATCTGGACGACAACATGGCGGTCAGCGCCACCGATGTCTGGGGCCGCTTCGCCGACCCCATCCTCAAGGCGAGCGAGCGCTATGGCGCCGAGATGGTGGTGCTGGGCAAGCTGACGCCGGAAGGGGAGAAGTGGAGCATCGACTGGGGGCTCTATGGCGCCAAGCCGGGAGCTCAGGGCGGCGCAGAGCTGACCGAGCTGACCAAGGGGGCCGGCTCGGGTACCCAGGCCGAGGTGGCGCAGGGCATGGCCGATGCCCTGGCTGGCTGGCTGGTGCAACAGTACGGCACTCGCCTGTCCGGGGTCGTCTCCAGCCAGACCCTGGTGGTGGAGGGGTTGTCCGGCATCGATGGCATGATCCAGATACAGAAGATGCTGCAGGGCATGGCCAGCGTCACCAAGGTGGCGATCGGCAAGCTGGAGGGGGACAAGGTGACCTTCAACCTGTCGCTTCAGGGGGACAAGGCCGAGCTGGTAAGGGGCCTGCAACTGGAGAGTCGCCTGCACCAGATCGAAGACAACGAGAGCGGTCTGCGTTACCAGTGGTCGCAGCCCTGACGCTTTCTGCTGATCCCAACCGCCCGGCATGACCCGGGCGGTTCTCTATCTGCCGCTGCAATGATACACTTGGGCGCAAATATCACAGTCAAAGCCCAACGAGTGAAGCAACCGGCCCAACTGTCTTTAGCCGTACAATTACCGGATGATGAAACCTTCGTCAGTTTCTATCCCGGCAACAACGCCCATCTGATCACCGCCCTCAAGAATGCGGCCATCGGTCAGGGCGCTCCTTTCCTCTATTTCTGGGGAGCCAAGGGCTCCGGACGCTCCCACCTGCTGCACGCCACCTGTGCCGAGGTCAATGCCCGCGACGCCGCCGCCGCCTATCTCTCCCTCGACCAGTTCGAACAGCTGGATCCCAGCATGCTCGACGCCCTCGAAAGCCTGCCCCTGGTCTGTCTCGACAGCCTGGAAGCCATCGCCGGCAACGCCCTGTGGGAGCGGGCCCTGTTCGATTTTTACAATCGCTGGAAAGAGAAAGGCGAGGGTACCCTGGTGGTCACCGGCTGCAGCGCCCCGCGCAAGCTGGGGTTGCAACTGCCGGATCTCGCCTCTCGCCTCGATTGGGGAGTGAGTTTCCATCTCGACGAGCTCGATGATGAAGGCAAGCTCAGTGCCCTGCAGCTGCGTGCCGAGCTGCGGGGCTTCAAACTGCCCATAGACGTGGGCCGCTTCCTGCTCAACCGCTTGTCCCGCGACATGCGCACCCTGCTCACCACCCTCAATCAGCTCGATAACGCCTCCTTTCGTGCCAAGCGCAAGCTCACCATCCCCTTTGTCAAAGAGATCCTCGAGCTCTGAGCCAACGGTGATTGCCTGTCTGCGCCACATCTTTGAGTGGCGAGCAAAAAGAAACCCCGGCACCAGGCCGGGGTTTTGCTATCTCAATGTCTATCAGTGGAACTGATCTTCTTCGGTGGAACCTGTCAGCGCTGTCACTGAGGACTGGCCACCCTGGATGACGGTGGTTACCTTGTCGAAGTAACCCGTACCCACTTCCTGCTGGTGGGCCACGAAGGTGTAACCACGCTCGGCGGCGGCGAACTCCGGCTGTTGCACCATCTCGACGTAGTGCTTCATCCCTTCGCCGCGGGCGTACTGGTAGGCCAGCTCGTACATGTGGAACCACATGTTGTGGATGCCCGCGAGGGTGATGAACTGGTACTTGTAGCCCATGTCGGACAGCTCCTGCTGGAAGCGGGCGATGGTGGCATCGTCCAGGTTCTTCTTCCAGTTGAAGCTCGGGGAGCAGTTGTAGGCCAGGATCTTGTCCGGGTACTGGGCCTTGATGGCCTCGGCAAACTTACGCGCCTCGTCCAGATCCGGCTTGGCGGTCTCGCACCACACCATGTCGGCGTAAGGGGCATAGGCCAGGCCGCGGGAGATGGCCTGCTCAATACCGGCCTGCACCTTGTAGAAGCCCTCGGCGGTACGCTCACCGGTCAGGAAGCCGGCATCGTAGGGATCGGCATCCGTGGTCAGCAGGTCGGCGGCGTTGGCGTCGGTACGGGCGATCACCAGGGTGGTGGTGCCGCAGACATCCGCGGCCAGACGGGCGGCGATCAGTTTTTGCACCGCTTCCTGGCTCGGCACCAGCACCTTGCCACCCATGTGACCGCACTTCTTCACCGATGCCAGCTGATCTTCGAAGTGCACGCCGGCGGCGCCCGCTTCAATCATCCCCTTCATCAGCTCGAAGGCGTTCAGCACGCCGCCGAATCCGGCTTCCGCATCCGCGACGATCGGCAGGAAGTAGTCGATGAAACCGGCATCCTGCGGGCCCACCTTGTTGGCCCACTGGATCTGGTCGGCACGGGCGAAGGAGTTGTTGATGCGCTCCACCACGGACGGCACCGAGTTGGCCGGGTAGAGGGACTGATCCGGATACATGGTGGAGGACAAGTTGTTGTCCGCCGCCACCTGCCAGCCGGAGAGGTAGATGGCCTCTATGCCCGCCTTGGCCTGCTGCACCGCCTGGCCGCCGGTCAGGGCGCCGAGGCAGTTGACGTAGCCCTTCTTGGCGCCGCCGTGGATCAGTTCCCACAGCTTGTCGGCGCCGCGCTGGGCCAGGGTGTGTGCCGGCTGCAGGCTGCCGCGCAGGTTCACCACGTCTTCGGCGCTGTAGCCGCGTTTGATCCCTTTCCAGCGGGGGTTTTCTGCCCAGTCTTTCTCGATAGCCTGGATCTGTTGCTCACGGGTCAGTGCCATATCAGTTCCCTCTTTCATTGATTTCACGTTTCCATTGATTTGTTATGGACGAGCCCCTCCCGGGGCCCGGATTCAGAGCCGCTCGTAACCGGGCAGCGTCAGAAAATCGATCAGGGTGTCGGCGCAGGTGATCTGCTCCATCAGCTCGCTCGCCTCGGCGAAACGACCTGCCTGCCAGCGGGCCTCGCCCACCTCGGCTTTGACCACCTCCTGCTCCTCGGCCAGCATCTGGCGGAACAGCGCCTCGGTCACCACCTTGCCATTGGTGAGGCTCTTGCCGTGGCGGATCCACTGCCAGATGGAGGTACGGGAGATCTCGGCGGTGGCGGCGTCTTCCATCAGGCCGTAGATGGGCACGCAGCCGTTGCCGTTGATCCAGGCCTCCAGGTATTGCAGGGCGACCCGGATGTTGGTGCGCATGCCCGTCTCGGTGCGCTCCCCCTCGCAGGGGGCCAGCAGATCGGCGGCGGTGATGGGGGCATCCTGCTCGCGCAGTTCGCCTATCTGGTTCTTGGCACCAGCCGGGATGGCGGCGTTGAACACCGCCATGGCGGTATCGGCGAGGCCGGGGTGGGCGACCCAGGTGCCGTCGTGGCCGTTGTTGGCTTCACGCTCCTTGTCAGCCTTCACCTTGGCAAATACCTGTTCGTTCACCGCAGGATCTTTAGCCGGGATAAAGGCGGCCATGCCGCCCATGGCGAGGGCGCCGCGCTTGTGACAGGTCTTGATCAGCAGGCGCGAGTAGGCGGAGAGGAACGGCTTGTCCATGGTCACCACCTGGCGGTCCGGCAGAACACGGTCAGGGTGGTTCTTCAAGGTCTTGATGTAGCTGAAGATGTAGTCCCAGCGGCCGCAGTTCAGCGCCACTATGTGATCCTTCATCTGATAGAGCAGCTCGTCCATCTCGAACACTGCCGGCAGGGTCTCGATGAGGACGGTGGCCTTGATGGTGCCGCGGGGCAGACCGAACTTGTCCTCGGTCCAGGCGAACACTTCGCTCCACCAGCGACCTTCCAGGTGACTCTGCAGCTTGGGCACATAGAAGTAGGGGCCCGAGCCCTTGGCCAGCAGCGCCTTGTGGTTGTGCAGGAAGTAGAGGGCGAAGTCGAACAGGCCACCGGGGATGGCCTCGCCATCGAAGGTGACGTGTTTTTCCGGCAGATGCAGACCACGAACCCGGCAGATAAGCACGGCGGGATCGGGATTGAGGGTGTAAGCCTTGCCTTCCGGACTGGTGTAGGAGACGGTGCCATTGACCGCATCGCGCAGGTTGATCTGCCCCTCGATCACCTTGTTCCAGGCGGGCGCCAGTGAATCCTCGAAGTCCGCCATGAACACCTTGACGTTGGCGTTGAGGGCGTTGATCACCATCTTGCGCTCGACCGGGCCGGTGATCTCCACGCGGCGGTCCTGCAGATCGGCGGGAATGCCGCGCACTGTCCAGCTGCCTTCGCGGATGTGGGCGGTTTCGGGCAGGAAGTCCGGCAACTCGCCGCCATCGATGCGAGCTTGGCGAGCCACCCGTTGTTTCAGCAGTTCATTGCGCTGAGGAGCGAAGCGTTCCACCAGTTCGGATACCAGGGCCACCGCATCCGGCGTCAGGATCTGCGCGTAATCGGGAAGCATCTCGCCTTGGATGCGCAGACGGGTGCTGCTGATGGTCTGGGCCGGTGCCGACATAGGTTTCACTCCTTTGAAAGTTACATTTTGAACTTACTAACTACGACTAACGTCTATATCCGTTTCTCTTAAACTCCCCGTAACAGCGGGGTAACACGACTCATAAGGTGCAAAATAATGCTTGGTTCGTCAACTTGAATTTTAAAACAGGTGTTTTTGGTTGGTGTTTAAGTTGATGTTTTTAAAGTGGTTATGTGATTAGCATAAAAGCTCTACGCAGATGGTTATGCTCTCGGCCGACAAGGCTGTCAGGGGGGATGAAAGCGCCGGGTGCGGCACATCAAAAATGTAATTAATTACGTAATAAAATTACCAATGCAAAAACAAATCCCGACCTTACTCCAGGCTTTGCGAAAACAGCTGTATGAAATGCCTGCTACCAACACAGTCTGCATCTGGTATGTGACGTCATTGACAGGTGAACTGCTGTTTAAAACGAAATGGTCAAATCTTGCGAAGTGGGGGCATAGGGGGGCGAGTGGTAGAAATGACGAGCAATAACGTAGGTTTGTATCAAGGGGCGGGGGCAGGGGGGAGGGAGATGACGGGGAACGGAGTAGTGAATAACACCAATCCCTAGATGTTTATCAGCATTTTATGGTTATTTTCGTTGGCGGCTTTTTAGCCGGGTCGGGACGGGGTGCCGGACAACAAAACCGGCCTTTCATCCGCAGGGTTTGGAGAGGGGCTGGGCCAGATCCGCCTCAGTAGTCATCATCCGGCGCGGCGAGATCGATCACATCGAGATGCACTGTGCCGCCGAGGCCGGTGTCGGTGGATTCGAGATCTGAATGGGGTGAGGAGAGAAGGGGCTGATCGGGCTGAGTGTCGACTGCTTGGTTCATGGGTGCTTGCCTCAATGGATTGCAAGCCGGTTGGTGATTCCCTCACCCTGATGCCACCTCCCTGTCTGATGGCCGGCGGAAAAGTTGCGTATCCTAGCGGGACTTTATGAAAGCTTCAAGTGGTTCTGTATAAAATTCATGCCATCACCGCCTCTGTGCAAGCCACCGGGGTGAGACAAGAAGAGGACGGGCAGAAAGAAGGCAAAAAAATAGCCCAGTCGTTTGACTGGGCTATTTTCGGGGAAAATGGTCGGTGTGAGAGGATTCGAACCTCCGACCCTCTACACCCCATGCAGATGCGCTACCTGGCTGCGCTACACACCGACGGAGTCAGCTCGGCTGACGGGAAGGGAGTCTAATAGGATGATCAGAAGGGTGCAACTCCTTTTTTATCAGGGAGATGCCGATTGCTTCTTTATTGCTCAACCAAGATGCAACTTGGGCCTTGGCGGGAGTTTTGGCATAATCGCCGCCCACCTCGCCTGGTGCAGGTGGCCCTGGATCCGGGCCGAGCGGACAGGGCCGTCTTTGATGATGAATGCAGATAAATGAGAGGATCGGCCGTGGAGCCAGTACAGAAGAATGCAGCCGAGATGCAGTTCACCCAGGACGAGCGCTGGATGCGTCATGCCATGGCCCTGGCGGCCAGGGCGGAAGGGGAAACGGGTGAGATCCTGGTCGGCACTGTGCTGCTGTCCGAGGTGCGCAGGCTGCATAGCGACAGAGAGGTAAGGGCGTGACGCCATCAGAAAACAATGATCTCTTCGATCAGGCACGGCAGGACGAGCGCTGGATGCGTCATGCCATGGCCCTGGCGGCCAGGGCGGAAGGGATAGGGGAGATCCCGGTCGGTGCCGTGCTGGTGCTGGGGGACGAGGTGGTCGGCGAGGGGTGGAACCGCTCCATCAGCGCCCATGACGCCTGCGCCCATGCGGAGATCATGGCGATCCGTGCCGCCGGCATCACGCTGGAGAACTACCGGCTGCTCGACACCACCCTCTATGTGACGCTGGAGCCCTGCTGCATGTGTGCCGGTGCCCTGATCCACAGCCGGGTGAAGCGGGTGGTCTACGGGGCCCGCGATCTCAAGACGGGGGCGGCGGGCTCGGTGTTCGACATTTTGCAGGATCCGCGCCACAACCACAGGGTGGCGCTGACGGGAGGCGTGCTGGCAGAGGCCTGCTCGGCCCAGCTGTCGGACTTCTTCAAGCGGCGCCGCGCCGAGAAGAAGGCGGCCAGAGAGGCGCTGAAACAAAGTGGTGGCCCGGCCCTCTGAGGCGGGCGGGGCATCGTCTTGCCCGTCCCGGATTTATTCACATATCCACATATAAAACAGAGGGTTGGCACTTCGGCTTGCCCTCGACCTCCGGTCTGTATCCCTCCTGAAATAACCTCTTCACAGAGGCTCTCGATGTAACAAAACTGTCATGCAACCGCCATATAATGCCGCCAAGCCTAGCTCACATTGAGGTCTTGCATGTCATCGGAATCGTTAAACCTGGTCATGGCGGGCAGTAGAAAACGCCGGATCAAGGATAAATTGGCCAAATACGGCGTCACCACAGGGGGAGCCCTGGTACTGGTGGCCCTGCTGCTTATCTTCTTCTACCTGCTCTATGTGGTGAAACCCATCTTCAATGGCGCCAGCGTGGAGGCGACCTCCTCCTTTACCCTGCCGACGCAGGGCAAGACGGCCTGGCTCGGCGTCGAGGAGCAGAACGAGATAGGGTATCGCTTCAACGACCAGGGTCAGGTCAGCTTCTTCGCCGTCAAGGCGGATGGCGGCGTCAAGGTGGGTCAGGTGCTGGGTCAGGCCAGTGTGGCCGGTGACGTCACCGCCGTCGCCCCTCCCGCGCCGGGCCAGAAGCTCATCGCCTATGGCTTTGCCGATGGCAAGGCCATGGTGGTGCAGCCCTCGTTCAAGGTCTCCTACCCGAACGATGTGCGCGTCATCGAGCCCAGCCTGCAATATCCCTTCGGCGAAGAGCCTGTGGTGATAGATCCCCAGGGCAAGGCGCTGACCCGCATGGTGTTCGAGGCGACCAAGGACAAGATGGCCACCGCCGCCGTGACCGAGGATGGCCGTGGCGTGATGACGGTGATGAGCGGTGAGGAGAACTTCCTCTCCGGCGAGATCGAGTGGAGCCGCCAGAACTACGCCATTCCTTCCCTGCCTCGTCACGTGGATCAGATGCTGCTGACCCCCAATCTTCGCATCCTGTTCGTGCGTGAAGGCAATCGCCTGTCTGTCTATGACATCCACAACCTGAGCGACATCTCCCTGCGCGACGTCATGGAGATCAATGCCCCCAACGCCGACGTGACCCAGGTTGCCCTGCTCTCCGGCGCCTCCTCCCTGATGGTGGGCAATGACAATGGCGTCATCTCCCAGTGGTTCGAGGTGGCGAAGGATGGCAAGCGCCAGTTCACCCAGATCCGTGACTTCAAGGGCGACGGCCCGGTCGCGCTGCTGACCCCGGAGCATTTCCGCAAGGGCTTCATCAGCGCCACCAACGACGGGACCATCAACTTCTTCCACGCCACCGGCGAGGCCAAGCTGCTTGGCGAGACCATAGAAGGGGGCGCCCTGGCGGCCCTGGCCATCTCTCCCCGTCACAACCTGTTGCTGACCCAGCAGGGGAATGACTTCAAGGTATTCGAGGTGGAGAACGATCACCCCGAGGTGACCTGGTCCGCCCTGTGGCAAGAGGTGTGGTACGAAGGGTATCCGGAGCCCCAGTATGTGTGGCAGTCCACCTCTGCCAGCAACGACTTCGAAGCCAAGCTGAGCCTGGTGCCCCTGGTGTTCGGGACCCTCAAGGCCTCCTTCTACGCCATGCTGTTTGCGGTGCCGCTCGGCGTCGCCGGTGCCATCTACACCGCCTACTTCATGTCGGCGGGTCTGCGCAAATACGTCAAGCCGACGGTGGAGATCATGGCGGCGCTGCCGACCGTCATCCTCGGCTTCCTGGCGGGTCTGTGGCTGGCCCCCATCATCGAAGGGGCGCTGCCAGGGGTGATCCTGCTGCTGCTGTTGCTGCCGATGGGCATGTTGCTCACCGCCCTGGTGTGGAACTACCTGCCGGAGCGCGGCCGCTCCTGGCTGCCGGAGGGCTGGCACGCCATCCTGCTCATTCCTGTGCTGCTGCTGATTGGCTGGGGCGCCTTCGCCTTGAGCCCGCTCATCGAGAATGCCTTCATGCACGGGGATTCGCGCATCTGGCTGACCCACGAGATGGGCATCAAGTTTGACCAGCGCAACTCCCTGGTGGTCGGTATCGCCATGGGCTTCGCCGTCATACCCACCATCTTCTCCATCGCCGAAGATGCGGTCTTCTCGGTGCCCAAGCACCTGACCCAGGGCTCGCTGGCGCTCGGCGCCACCCCCTGGCAGACCCTGAGCCGGGTGGTGATCCTGACCGCGAGTCCGGGCATCTTCTCGGCTGTGATGATGGGCCTGGGCCGCGCCGTGGGCGAGACCATGATAGTGCTGATGGCCACCGGCAACACCCCCATCATGGACTTCTCCATGTTCCAGGGGCTGCGTACCCTGGCGGCGAACATAGCGGTGGAAATGCCGGAGTCGGAAGTGGGCAGCTCCCACTACCGGGTGCTCTTCCTCGCAGCCTTCGTCCTCTTCGTATTCACCTTTATGTTCAACACCCTGGCCGAGTTCATCCGTCAGCGGTTGCGTGAAAAGTACAGCTCTCTGTAATGAGCCGTTCCATCAAAAGCGGCGCTCTGTATATGAACAAGGAATCGATAATGGGTAAGTGGTTTAAATCGGGGGCCCCCTGGATCTGGATGACGGGGGGCGCCGTCAGCCTGAGTCTGGTGGCCGTACTGGGTCTGCTGTTGCTGATCGGCTGGCGTGGTCTGGTCTACTTCTGGCCGCACCCCATCTATGAGTGGCAGCTTGAAGACGCCCAGGGCAACAAGAGCGTGCTGATCGGCGAGATCAACGACCGCGAGCTGGTACCTGTGGAGCGGCTGCGCGCCGCGGGTCAGGCGCTGGAGGGGGAGGAGCGCGAGCTGCTGACCCGTTATCTGGTCAAGACCGGCAACCGCGAGTTCGTCGACCTCGACTTCCGCTGGGTGCTGGAGACCGACATCAAGTCCCGTACCCAGCCCGCCGAGCTCGCCATGGTCGAGCGTGCCACCAACGGCAACTTCTACGGTTACATCACCTCGGTGAAGGAGGATGGCCGCGAGTTGACCCAGGATCTGCATCCCGCCCTGCAACGGGTACTGGCCCGTGCCAACGCCCTGTCGGAGCAGGCCAACGATCTGCAAAAGGGAGACATCGGCGGCATCAACTACCAGCTGGAGCGACTGCGCCTGAAAGAGCGCAAGGCGGAGCTGGAAGGGGAGCTGACCGACGTGCTCAAGGCGGACCTCGCCGCGCAGCGCCAGGCCCTGAACGATCGCTATCAGGTGCTGGAGAAGGAGCTCTTCTCCCTGCGTGCCCAGGCGGACCGTGACGCCATCACGGTCAAGGACATGCGTGGCGAGCAGGTGACCATGCCCATGTCCAAGGTGCTGGACGTGGTCTGGCCCAACGACATGAGCCTGCCCGCCAAGGTGGGTCACTGGTTCCACCAGATTGGCAAGTTCGTCTCCGACGATCCCCGTGAGGCCAACACCGAGGGCGGCGTATTCCCGGCCATCTTCGGCACCGTCTTCATGGTGTTGCTGATGGCCATCATAGTGACGCCCCTTGGGGTGGTGGCTGCCGTCTACCTGCACGAGTACGCGGGCAAGAACAGCCTGACCAAGATCATCCGCATCGCGGTGATCAACCTGGCGGGTGTGCCCTCCATCGTCTACGGCGTGTTCGGTCTGGGCTTCTTCGTCTACACCCTCGGTGGCTCCCTGGACCAGCTGTTCTACCCGGAAGCGCTGCCGAGCCCGACCTTTGGCTCACCCGGCGTCATCTGGTCGGCGCTGACCCTGGCCATCCTGACCCTGCCGGTGGTGATCGTCTCCACCGAAGAGGGGCTGGCGCGGATCCCGAGCACCATACGCCAGGGTTCCCTGGCACTGGGTGCCACCCAGGCCGAGACCCTGTGGCGCATCGTGCTGCCCATGGCGAGCCCGGCCATCATGACCGGCCTCATCCTGGCGATCGCCCGGGCCGCCGGTGAAGTGGCACCGCTGATGCTGGTGGGGGTGGTGAAGCTTGCTCCCACGTTGCCGATGGATGGCAACTTCCCGTACCTGCACGTGGAGCGCAAGTTCATGCACCTGGGCTTCCACATCTATGACGTCGGCTTCCAGAGCCCGAACGTCGAGGCGGCGCGGCCCCTGGTCTATGCCACCTCCTTCCTGCTGGTGACGGTGATCGTGGGCCTCAACCTGACGGCCATCGGTATTCGTAACCACCTGCGCGAGAAATTCCGGTCGCTGGAGCATTAATCCAGCCACCCCTGAGACAAGAGATGCGCGGCCCGGCGGCCGCCATCAACAGCATGATGGTCGCCGGAGTGTATCCGGCCACCTTGAACTGATTTGAGGTAACAGATGATCAACGTAACACCGACTTCGACCCAGCATACCGCCCTGGACCTGCTCAACCTGAGCCCGGAGCAGACCGCCCTTGAGGTCAAGGATCTCAACCTGTACTACGGCAACAAGCAGGCGCTGTTCAACGTCAACATGAAGATCCCGAAAGGGCAGGTGACGGCCTTTATCGGCCCGTCCGGCTGTGGCAAGTCGACCCTGCTGCGCTGCATCAACCGGATGAACGATCTGGTGGAGATCTGCCGCATCGAGGGGGAGATCCAGCTGCACGGCCACAACATCTACGACAAGAGCGTGGATGTCTCCGCCCTGCGCCGTCAGGTGGGCATGGTGTTCCAGCGCCCCAACCCCTTCCCGAAATCCATCTACGAGAACGTGGTCTATGGCCTGCGCCTGCAGGGCATCAACGACAGACGCACCCTGGACGAGGCCGCCGAGCGCTCACTGCGCGGCGCGGCCCTGTGGGAAGAGGTGAAGGATCGCCTGCACGACAACGCGTTCGGTCTCTCAGGTGGCCAGCAACAGCGTCTGGTGATCGCCCGTGCCATCGCCATCGAGCCGGAAGTGCTGTTGCTCGATGAACCGACCTCGGCGCTCGACCCCATCTCCACCCTCACCATCGAGGAGCTGATCAACGAGCTCAAGAGCCAGTTCACCGTGGTGATAGTGACCCACAACATGCAGCAGGCGGCGCGGGTGTCGGATCAGACCGCCTTCATGTACATGGGCGAGCTCATCGAGTACTCGAACACCAACACCATCTTCACCACCCCGGCCAAGAAGAAGACCGAGGACTATATCACCGGTCGTTACGGCTAAGAGATGAGAATGACTGACATGAACCACAAGAAACAGATTGGCGGTCAGTTCAACGGCTAAGGCATGGTTGGTGCAACAAGGATCATTGGTATGAACAAGATGAGCATCAATAAACAGATTACCGGTCGGTTCAACGGCTAAGGCATACTCGGAGCAACAAGGATTATTTGTATGGACAATATGAACCTCAATAAACACATCTCCGGTCAGTTCAATGCCGAGCTCGAGAACGTGCGCAACCAGGTGCTGGTGATGGGCGGTCTGGTGGAGCAGCAGCTGACGGACGCCATCTCCGCCATCCACATCCAGGATCTGGATGCGGCGCGCAAGATAGTGGCCAACGACCACAAGGTCAACGCCATGGAAGTGGCCATCGACGAGGAGTGCACCCGCATCATCGCCAAGCGTCAGCCCACGGCTTCCGACTTGCGCCTGGTGATGGCCATCATCAAGACCATCACGGATCTGGAGCGCATCGGCGACGTGGCGGACAAGATAGCCCGCATGCTGACCGACAACGCCAACAAGCCGCAGCCGCCTTTGGTGTCCCTCGAAAACATGGGCCGTCGCACCATCAAGATGCTGCACGACGTGCTCGACGCCTTCGCCCGCATGGATCTGGAAGCGGCCATCGCCGTCTACAAGGAAGATGACAAGGTGGACCGGGAGTACGAGTCCATCATCCGCGAGCTGATGACCTACATGATGGAAGATCCCCGCACCATACCCCAGGTACTGAACGTGCTCTGGGCGGCCCGGGCCATAGAGCGGGTCGGCGATCGCTGCCAGCACATCTGCGAATACATCGTCTACTACGTCAAGGGCAAGGACGTGCGCCACACCAAGGCGGATGAACTGAGCGACCTGCTCGGCAAGCATTGAATCCACGATGAATAAAAAGGCGCGTTGAGCGCCTTTTTTATTGCATTGGGGGACGGCTTAAGATAACGCGCCCCACTGGGCGCTTTTCTGCTAGAATATGGCCCCTGTGTGAGTCCCGGATGGAGTCACGGTCCGGTTTCCCGGGCCCAGTTTGCCGTCTTGTGCTAAGGCGGCTGTCGCAATAGGTTAATCATGAGTTTTGCCGATAGTTTGTTCTTTTTGATGCTGCTGGTCGCCGGCAGCGTGTTCTTCTCGCTTTCCGAGATCTCCCTCGCCGCCTCCCGCAAGATCAAGTTGCAGGTGATGGCCGACGAGGGCAATCGCCATGCCGAAAAAGTGCTGGCACTGCAGGCCCAGCCGGGTAACTTCTTTACCGTGGTGCAGATAGGCCTCAACACCGTCGCCATCCTGGGCGGCATCCTGGGCGAATCCGCCCTGAACCCCGCCATCAAGGAGCTTATCTCCGGCTTCTATCAGGGCCCCTGGCTCTCCCAGATAAGCTCGATCGCCTCCTTCGTGTTCGTCACCGGCATGTTCATCCTGATAGCGGACTTGATGCCCAAGCGCCTCGCCATGACGATGCCGGAACGGGTTGCGGTGGTGGTGGTGCGTCCCATGCTGCTGTGCGTGACCCTGCTGATGCCGCTGGTGTGGTTCTTCAACGGCATGGCCAACGCCCTGTTCCGCCTGCTGCGGGTCTCCATGGTGCGCAACGACGAGATCACCTCGGACGACATCTACGCGGTGATGGATGCGGGGGCCGAGGCCGGCGTCATCCAGCGCGAAGAGCACCAGCTCATCGAGAACGTGTTCGAGCTGCAGTCCCTCGGCGTCACCTCCGCCATGACGGCCCGCGAAAGCCTCATCTACTTCACCCTGCAAGAGGGGGAGGAGAGCATCAAGGCCAAGATAGCCGAGCACCCCCACAACAAGTTCCTGGTCTGTGACCACAACCTCGACAGCATCAAGGGGTTCGTGGATGCCAAGGAGCTGCTGATCCGCGTCATCAGCGGCCAGAGCATCGATCTCAACAGCGGCTCCCTGGTGCAGAGTGTCATCATCATTCCCGACACCCTGAACCTCTACGAGGCGATGGAGTACTTCAAGAACCACAGGGGCGACTTCGCCGTGGTGATGAACGAGTACGCCCTGGTGGTGGGCATAGTCACCATGAACGACCTGATGAGCACCGTCATGGGGGAGTGGGCCACCCACGTGGTGGAAGAGCAGATCGTCCAGCGGGACGAGAACTCCTGGCTGGTGGACGGGGTCACCCCCATCTCCGACGTCATGCGGGCCTTCGACATCGAGGAGTTCCCGGACGCGCAGAACTACGAGACCATCGCCGGTTTCATCATGTTCATGCTGCGCAAGATCCCCAAGCGCACCGACTCGGTGAAATACGCGGGCTACAAGTTCGAAGTGGTGGACATCGACAGTTACAAGATCGATCAGCTGCTGGTCACCCGCATTGAACCCAATGTGATCGACAAACCCGCCCTGGAATCGTGAAAGGAGTTACCAAGGAGTCATGAAGATGCCGTCTTATTCCCGTGCGTTGAGCTGTGTGGCTCTCGCCCTGGCGCTGGGGGCCTGCAGCCAGAGCGCGCCCCGCAAACCCTCCGCCGCTCCCAAGCCCGTGGCCCCCAAGGCTGCCGTGGTAGCGCCGCAGCCGGACCCCGATGCCGTGGTGCAGAGTGCAGTGGCAGAGCCGAGCCCGGTGTTCGATGAGGAGTACCATGGTCCGGATCAGGGGTCGCTGGAGTCGGTGACTGCCCTGTTCGCCCGTGGCTACATAGAATCTGCCATGCGTGAAACCATGCTGGCGGCGGTGCACAGCGACTACCCCTTGCTCGGCATGCGGGACGTGCGCCTGACCGACCCTGTGGCCAAGTTCCTCACTTCGGCCCAGGCCCGTACCACGGCCCACGACTACCTCTATGCCGGGGTGCAGCGCAGGTTGGGCCGCCCGCTCAGCCCCGCCCAGTGGGAGCAGATCTGGCAAGGATTCCCCCAGCAGGGGCGTGTCTCCGACTGGGTCAAGCAGACCAAGCGGGTACTGGCAGGGCGCTGAGTCGCCAGCCATCCATGCTTCACAAGAGGCCACCCCCCGGGGTGGCCTCTTGTCGTTCAGGGCCATGGCCCCGGCCCCAGGATGGCGAGGACGGGGGGCCTTCCTTTGCCGCTATCATCCTGAGCTTGTCCGGATTTGTTCCTCGTTCCCGATTGCCTCTCCCCCTGCTTTGCGCCATGATGCACAGGACATATAGCCGTCTAGATGTTTTGATGGCTTAATGTTGTTCCACACAATAAACACCCGTCATGACGGGGAGACGCAGAGAGACAGAGATGGATACACAGGATTTGTGGGTACTGGATGGCGGCATGGGGCGCGAGCTGGCACGGCGGGGCGCACCGTTTCGCCAGCCGGAGTGGTCGGCCCTGGCCCTGATGGAGGCGCCAGAGACGGTGCGCGAGGTGCATCAGGCCTATGTGGCGAGCGGGGCCCGGGTGATCACCACCAACAGCTATGCCCTGGTGCCGTTTCATATCGGTGACGAGCGCTTCGCCGCGGATGGGGAGCGGCTTGCGGCCCTGGCCGGGCAACTGGCGCGGGAGGTGGCCGACGACCAGGGGGGCGCCGTGCTGGTGGCCGGTTCCCTGCCACCGCTCTTTGGCTCCTACCGTGCCGACCTGTTCGACGCGGGCAGGGTGAGCGAGCTGGCGACCCCGCTTGTTCGGGCGCTCTCCCCTCGGGTGGATCTCTGGCTGGCGGAGACCATGAGCCTCATTGCCGAGCCGCTGGCCCTCAAGGCCCTGCTGCCTGAGGACGGCAAGCCGTTCTGGGTCTCCTTCACCCTGGAGGACGAGGCGCCGGGCAGCGAGCCGACCCTGCGCTCCGGGGAGCGGGTGGCCGATGCCGTGACCGCGTTGGTGTCGGCCGGGGTGGACGCCATCCTGTTCAACTGCTGCCAGCCCGAGGTGATTGAGGGGGCGCTCAAGGTGGCCTGCGCCGGCTTGCAGGCTCTGGGTCGCAGCGGCATTCGCCTCGGCGCCTACGCCAACGCCTTCCCGCCCCAGCCCAAGGAGGCCACCGCCAACGACGGCCTGGACGAGATCCGCGCCGATCTGGGGCCGCTGGATTACCTCGGCTGGGCCGAGCGCTGGCGCGCAGCCGGGGCAAACCTCATCGGCGGCTGCTGCGGCATAGGCCCGGAACACATTGAGGCGCTGGCCAGCCGGCTGCGCTAAGGAGATCCCATGAAAGAGAGCAAGATAGGGCTCTGGTCCCTCACCGCCCTGGTGTTCAGCTCCATGGTGGGGGCGGGGATCTTCAGCCTGCCCCAGAACATGGCCGAGGTGGCGGGGGCGCGCGCGGTGCTGATCGGCTGGGGGGTGACCGGGGTGGGCATTCTGGCGCTCGCCGCGAGCTTCCTCTATCTGTCGCGGCTAAGACCGGATCTCGACGGCGGCATCTACAGCTATGCCCGCGCCGGCTTTGGCGATCTGGTGGGCTTCTTCTCCGCCTGGGGCTATTGGCTCTGCGCCACCATCGGCGTGGTGGGCTATCTGGTCATCGCCTTCGCGGCGCTGGGCAGTTTCGTCGATACCCCTGACAAGGTCTGGTTTGGTGACGGCAACACCCTAGGGGCCTTCATCGGCGAGTCCTGCATCCTCTGGGCTGTGCACCTGCTGGTGGCCCGCGGCGTGCAGCAGGCGGCCCTGTTCAACCTGGTGGCGACCCTGGCCAAGAGCCTGCCGCTGCTGCTGTTCATCCTGTTCGCCTGCTACTGGTTCGATCCTGTCACCTTCGCGGCGGATCAGCAGGGCAGTACCCTGGCAACGCCGGTCTCCGAGCAGGTGCGCAACACCATGCTCATCACCCTCTGGGTCTTCACCGGCATCGAGGGGGCGGCGGTGCTCTCGGCCCGGGCCAGAAACAAGCGGGACGTGGGCACGGCCACAGTGCTCGGCGTGGTGCTGGCGCTGCTGCTCTATGTGCTCATCTCTGTGCTGGCGCTGGGGATATTGAGTCGCCCCGAGCTCGCGGCCCTGCCCAACCCCTCCATGGCGGGACTGATGGCCCAGATGACGGGATCCTGGGGCAAGGTGCTCATCAGCGCCGGTCTCATCGTGTCGGTGCTCGCCTCCTACGTGAGCTGGACCCTCTTCTCGGCCGAGGTGCCGTTCAGCGCGGCGCGTCACGGCGCCTTCCCGGCCATCTTCCGGCGCCAGAATCGCAACGGCACCCCCATAGCGTCGCTCTGGCTCACCAGCCTGACGGTGCAGGGCTGTTTGCTGCTGGTGTGGCTGCTCGGCAAGGGGTACACCAACCTGCTGCTCATCTCCACCTCGATGATCCTGGTGCCCTACCTGCTCATCGGCCTGTTCCTGCTCAAGCTCTCCTTAAGCGGGCAGGGCAATGGCCTGGTGCGGGCGGTGGCCCTAGTGTCGAGCGGTTACGGTCTCTGGCTGCTCTATGCCGCCGGGGTGGAGTACCTGCTGCTCTCCTTGCTGCTCTACGGGCCAGGTTTGCTGCTGTTTCTCTACAGCCGCCGCCAGCTCGGGGCGGATCAGCGGCTCAGCGGGCGTGAGCGGCTGCTGGCCGGGATTACCCTGGTGAGCCTGGTGCCCGCCATCTGGTCCTTTGCCCACGTCTGAGCGAGCTGATGATCAAATGCAAGAGAGCGCCCAGGGGCGCTCTCTTTTTGTCTGCGGCACGGACTTGTTTTAGCTGCGGCAAGGACTTAGCGGCTGGCGGGACCCGCCGGTTTGCCAAACAGCACCTTGAGCTTCTCTGACCAGGGCAGGCCTCGGGCCTCCTGCACCATGTCGCGCCACTCGTGGAAGGTGAGGGTGAGGGGATTGAAGCTGTGGATAGGCTTGGTGATGCCGAAGCGGCAGGGCTCGGCGGGGTCTTCCTCCACGAAGGTGCCAAACAGCCTGTCCCAGATGATCAGCACCCCGGCGAAGTTGCGGTCGATATATCTGGGGTTGCTGGCGTGGTGCACCCTGTGGTGTGAGGGGGTGTTGAAGATGGCCTCCAGCCAGCCGAGCTTGCCCACCACCTGGGTGTGGACGAAGAACTGAAAACCCAGGCTGAGCAGCACGGTGGCGACCACCGCCTCGGGGGGGAAGCCGATGAGGATCATGGGGATCCAGAACAGCCACATGCCGGAGACCGGATACATCAGGCTCTGGCGAAAGGCGGTGGAGAGGTTGAGCCGCTCCGAGCTGTGATGCACCACGTGGGAGGCCCAGAGCCAGCGCACATGGTGGCTCGCGAAGTGGAACAGCCAGTAGCAGAGATCCTGCAGCAGGAACAGCAGCAAGAGGCTCCAGACATTGAGCTCTATGTCGAACAGTCGCCAGCCCCACAGCGCGTCATAGAGATAGGCGATGGCGATGGCCGCCAGGGCATCGCCCCCCTGGTGCATCAGGGCCAGGGCGGCATTGGCGAACAGGTCGCGCCAATGATAGGTGGCGGTGGGAAAGGCCGCCCCGTGTTTGCGCAGATAGAGCATCTCCCAGCCGACGAAGGCCAGAAAGAGGGGGGAGAGGTAGAGCAGCAGCAGTTGCACATCCATGTGAGGCATCCGGTTGGACCAGTTGGGTTCCAGCATACCGAATGGATTTAAAATTTCATTAACATCCTGTCACCGTCCGCGCGACGGGCAACCAGATGACGGCTTGCAGCCCAGTGAAGGATCAGGGGGAGGTGGCGAGGTGAGAATAGTGAAGAGGGAGCCCAGGGCTCCCTCTTCTGCTCCTGTTTACAGCACCTGACTCAGGAACTGGCGCAGGCGCGGGGAGGGGGGATTGTCGAAGAAGTCGCTGGGCTTTTCATCCACCAGCAGCTCGCCGCTCTCCATGAAGAGCACCCTGTCCGCCACTTCCCGGGCAAAGCCCATCTCGTGGGTCACCACCACCATGGTCATGCCCTCTTTGGCCAGGCCCTTCATGACGTCCAGCACCTCTCCCACCATCTCGGGGTCCAGGGCGCTGGTGGGCTCGTCAAACAGCATGATGCGCGGCTGCATGGCGAGCGCCCGGGCGATGGCCACCCGCTGCTGCTGGCCGCCGGAGAGCTGGGAGGGGTAGCTCTGGGCCTTGTTCGACAGCCCCACTTTCAGCAGCAGGGCCTTGGCCCGCTCCTCGGCGTCCTGGCGGGACAACCCTCGCACCTTCTGGGGGGCGAGGCTGATGTTGTCCAGCACGTTCAAGTGGGGGAAGAGGTTGAAGGACTGGAACACCATGCCCACCTCTTCCCGCAGCTTGTTGACGTCGCCCGGCTCGGTCAGGCTGATGCCATCGACCTCGATATGGCCGTCGTTGATGGTCTCGAGCTGGTTGAGGGTGCGCAGGAAGGTGGATTTGCCAGAGCCGCTCGGGCCCACTATCACCACCACTTCCCCTTCCGCCACCTGGGTGCTGACGTTCTTGAGGGCGTGCACCTCGGTGCCGTAGAACTTCTCTACACCGCGAGCTTTGATAATGGGATCAGTTGCTGCGCGCATATTTCACCTCCAGACGGCGTACCAGGAAGGAGAGAGTGCCGGTGAGCACCAGGTAGAGCAGGGCCACGGTGAACCACACCTCGAACGGGCTGAAGGTGGAGCTGACCACCTCCCGTCCCGCCTTGGTGAGATCCGTGATGGAGATGACCGAGACCAGGGAGGAGTCCTTGATGAGGTTGATGAACTGGCCCGCCAGCGGCGGCAAGACCCGCTTGAACGCCTGGGGCAGGATCACATAGCGCATGGTCTGGGCCGAGGTGAGGCCCAGGCTGCGGCCCGCCTCCATCTGCCCCTTGTGGATGGAGCTGATGCCGGCGCGCACGATTTCGGCCACATAGGCGCCGGTGAAGACGGCCAGCGCCGCCACCCCGGCGGTGAATCTGTCGAGGTTGAGCACTGTGCCGATGAAGAAGTAGACGATGAAGATCTGCACCAGCAGCGGGGTGCCGCGAATGAGCTCCACATAGGTGACCGCCAGGTTGCGCAGGGCGGGATTGGGTGAGAGGCGGGCGAGGCCGGCCAGGGTGCCCAGCAGGATGGCGAAGACGCCAGCCACCAGGGAGAGCTTGACCGTGACCCAGACACCCCAGGCGATGGGGCCGGCGGTCCAGCTCAGTTGCACATCCAGGGTGTCACCGAGGAAGACGGTATCCCCTTCGGCAACCTGGGCGCCTGTGCTGGCGATGGCCTGGCGACGGTTGGGGTCGAGATCGTCTTGCAGGAAGAGCTGCCCCTTCTCTGCGGCTGTGGTGCCGGTCACCACTGTGCCGTCAAATTCTGCGTACTGTTTCTGTTCGGCCTGATAGGCGATGTACTGGGGAATGCGTTCCCAGCGCCAGGTGTAATCCACCGCCTGCACGGCCTTGTAGATGCCAAAGATGGCGGCCAGCACCATCAGCAGGAAGACGCCGTGCCAGAGCAGCAGGTTGGGCTGTTTTTCCATCTGTCTTGTGATTTTGGGGTTGATCACTGTCACAACCTCTCTTGTCGTTATTGTGTGGGGTCTGCGTGAAGGGGCGGCGAGCCGCCCCTTGAGAGGTTATTTGAGCTGGTTGAGCCAGGCGTTGGATTCAAACCACTTCTTGTAGAGACGGTCGTAGCTGCCGTCGCCCTTGATCTGGCGCAGGTAGTTGTTGAACCAGTTGAGGGTGTCCTGATCCCCCTTGCGGATGGCCCAGGCCAGCGGCTCGAAGGTGAAGGGCTTGTCCAGGTGCACCACGGCGCCGGTGTTCTGGGAGGCGAAGATGGCGTTGTAGGGCAGGTCGTAGACGAAGGCATCCACCTTGCCGTTGATCACTTCCAGCTTGGCGTCGTCCTGGGTTTCAAACTGCAGCAGGGTAGCCTTGGGGATCATGCGCTTGACCGCCTGCTCGCCGGTGGTGCCGAGCTTGACCGCGATCTTGTACTTGGGGTCGTTGAGGTCCTGGAAGGACTTGATCTCCCCCGCCTTGTCCTTGCGAAGGACTATGGTCTGGCCCACGACTATGTAGGGATCGGCAAAGTTGACGCGCAGGTTGCGCTGGGGGGTGACCGTCATGCCGCCCATGATGACGTCGAACTTGTCGGTCAGCAGGGCCGGGATGATGCCGTCCCAGGCGGTGTTGACGAACTCCACCTTCACGCCCATCTCCTTGGCGACCATCTTGGCCAGATCCACGTCGAAGCCGATGTACTGGCCCTGCTTGTTGGTCATCTCGAAGGGTTGATAGCCGGCGTCGAAGCCGACCCGCAGCACACCGCGCTCCAGCACGGCGTCCAGGGTGGAGCTGGGGGCTGAGCTGGTGGCAGCATTGGCGAGCCCGCACAGCAGCAGGGTAGAGAGAATGAGTTTTTTGATCATAAGTGACGTCTCTGTCGTAAGTGTGTTCGGCCTTGAACCTGCTCCGTGCGACTCCATGGCACAAGAGACTGCTGCATCCGGCAGCAGGCAAGACAGGATTATTGTCTTGATTGAGGCAAAAGCCCCATATGAGATTCTATTCTCCATCCGGTGAGTGAAAAATGTACCAAAATCCGATTGTGTCAGACGACTCAATAGGTTAGTGGCACTTTTTCCTCGCGGCACGGCTCATAAAACCACATGAAAACAACATATCTATCTAAGGGCGCGGGTTCAAGTGCAAAAATAGTTGGCAGGCATTTTGCTGTGTGGTCGGCGGGAAATCTGGGTCCGAACGAACCTGGAACGTAGGCATCAGGCCGGCTGGCCGAGTGAGAGGGGGCCAGTTGGCTGTCTGGAAAATATTTCTTTGCGCCAGAGGGCTCCCTCTGTGTCTTGTCATGGGCTTCCCATATACTCAGCCATCCCCATAGTAAGGTTCGGGAATGGACGCCTCAATTCTGCTCAATCTGGACGTGTTTACCCTGATGTTGATGGCCCTCGGGGGCTACAGCCTGGGGTTCATCACCCTCTCCATCATCTGGTCGACCCACAGGGAGATCCCCGGCCTCGGGCTCTGGTGGTGGTCCAGCCTCTGTGCCCTGGCGGCCCAGTCGCTGTTCTTTATGCAGGCGTTCGCCCCCCACATCGCGGGGATCTGGCTGGCCAACCTGCTCATCACCCTCTGCATCGCGCTGATGCCGCTGGCCCTGCAGCGCTTCTTCGGCGAGCCGCCGGCCTGGCGGGCCTTCGCGCTCTTCATGCTGGTCTACCTGCTGATCCTCTGCTGGAGCGTGCTGTTCAACGACGAGATGGCGCCCCGGGTGCTGCTGGCCTGCCTGAGCTACATGGTGCTGGGGGCAGTGATCGTGTGGCAGGTGTGGCGCCACGGTTATCCCGCCTATCTGCCCGCCATTCTAGTGTTTACCGTGGTCAACATTTTGCTCTACGGCTTCAACCTGATCCGGATGGGGGCCCTGCTCAGCGGCGAGGTGAGGGTGCTGATGGATCAGCACGTGGTCAATGTGCTGCCCTTCCTCTCCATGCTGATGGGCAACTACCTCTCCACCTTCGGGGTGTTGCTGCTCTGTACCCAGTACCGGGCCCTGGCCCTGCGACGGCAGGCGAGCCAGGATCCCCTGACGGGTCTGCTCAACCGGCGTGGCTTCATGGAGCGCTGTGCACAGGCGCCCAAACAGGGAGCCCTGGTGGTGCTGGATCTCGATGACTTCAAGCAGATCAACGATCGCCACGGTCACGAGGCGGGGGACAGGGTGCTGGCGGCGGTGGGGGCCTATCTGGCCGGTCAGGGGGATCTGGTGGCCAGCCGCTTCGGCGGCGAGGAGTTCGTGCTGCTGCTGCCCGAGGGGGATGCCCCGGCCCAGCAGGCGCGCTGCGAGCAGATCCGCCAGGGCATAGCGACGCTGCCCCTGGACGGCATCCAGGTCACCGCCAGCCTGGGGCTGGTGCCCTATGCCCGGGGCTGGCATCTCGACACCCTGTTCGGGCAGGCGGATCGCGCCCTCTATCAGGCCAAGCGCAGCGGCAAGAACCGGGTCTGCCTGCCGGCCTGATCTTTGATGACCCTGATGTTCAGCCCGCTTCGGCTGCGAGGGTACGCGGCGCCTGGGCTTTGAGCCTGAAGAGGTGCGGCAGCAGGGTCGGGAGGCGGCCTCTTAGCCCGCTTCGGTGGCTAGGGTACGCGGCGCCTGGGCCTTGAGGAAGGGGAGCAGCAGCAGGGCCGAGACCCCGGCCGCCACCGAGATGACCACGAAGAAGCCGTTCCAGTGCCAGATCTCCATCACCTTGGCCAGCGGATACCCCGACAGCGCCGCCCCCATGTAGGCAAACAGCCCGACGAAGCCGGTGGCGGCCCCGGCGCAATCCTTGTGGGAGCACTCGGCGGCCGCCATGCCGATCAGCATCTGGGGGCCGAACACGAAGAAGCCGATGGTGAAGAAGCAGGCCGCCTGCATCACGTAGCTGAAGAAGGGCATCAGCCAGAGCGACCCGACCGAGAGCAGAATCCCCATGGCGAAGATGAGGTTCATCGGGCCCCGGTTGCCATTGAACAGCTTGTCCGAGCCCCAGCCCGCCACCAGGGCGCCGATAAAGCCCCCCACCTCGAACATCGAGATGGCCGAGTTAGCGCTCATCAGATTGAAGCCGCGCTGCTCCGTCATGTAGAGGTTGCCCCAGTCGTTGATGGCGGTGCGCACCACGTAGACCAGCACGTAGCAGCAGGCGAGCAGCCAGATGTAGGGGTTGCCGAGCACGTATTTGTGCAGGATCTGGCGCGGGTCCAGGCCGACATCCTGGGTCTGCTGGGCCATCTCCAGGGCGTCATTTCGCCACTGTCCGACCGTGGGCAGCCCCAGGGTGCTCGGGGTGTCCCGCAGCCGCCAGCACAGCAGCAGCCCGGCCAGTATGGCGATGAGGCCGGGCACTATCATGCCGTAGCGCCAGCCGTGCTGCAGGGCTATGGTGCTGACGATAAGCGGGATCAGGGCCCCGCCCACGTTGTGGGCCGTGTTCCAGGCAGACCACCAGAAGCCGCGCTCTGTCCTCGAGTACCAGCTGGTCAGCAGCTTGGAGCAGGGGGGCCAGCCCCAGCCCTGGAAGAAGGCGTTGGCAATCCAGAGTGCCACGAACATCCAGAGGGCCGACGAGAGGCCGAACAATATGTTGATGACCCCGGTCGCCATCAGCCCCAGCCCCATGAAGTAACGGGGGTTGGCCCTGTCGCTGATGATGCCTGAGACGAACTTGGAGCAGCCATAGGTGAGGTAGAACAGGGTCCACATCATGCCGATGTCGGCCTTGTCCAGGATGCCGCTCGCCAGCATGTCCGGCATGGCGAAGTTGAAGCTCTTGCGGGTGAAGTAGAAGACCGCATAACCCAGGTACATGGTCAGCAGTATGTGGAGGCGCCAATGGCGATAGCTGGCATCGATCTCGGCCTGATCCCGCACCAGAGGGGCCGCCGGGCGGCTCTTCATAAAGCTCAGCATGGGGCGCCCTGCCTGCTGGATCCTGGATCAGTCATGGGACTCCTCCCGCTTGCGGCTGGGGAGGTTGACAGTCAGCTGGGTCCCCTGGGCGCAGGAGAGGCGCAGCGTGCCCCCCAGCGCCTGCACCCGCTCGCGAATGCCGAGCAGGCCATAGCCCTGGGGCGTCTGCTCGGGCAGGCCGCAGCCGTCGTCGTCCAGTTGCAGCAGCACCCTGTCGGCCTGCTGGCGGGCCAGTATGGTGACGGCGCTGGCATTGGCATGCTTGACCACGTTGTTGAGCCCCTCCTGACAGACCCGGAACAGGGTGACCCGCTGGGCGTCCGAGAGCGCCTCATCCACGAGCCCCCACTCCAGGCGGGTGACGATGCCGCGCCGCTCCAGCTCAAGCTCCCGCAGCAGGCCGCGCACCGCCTGCTCCAGGCTCATGTCGTCGAGCTGGCGCGGGCGCAGGCGACCGAGCAGGCCGCGCACCGCATCGTAGATGCCGAGCGACAGGGTCTCGATAAGGGCGCTGCTCTGGCCGACATTGGGGTTGTCCGGCGCGAGGCGGCGCACTATGCCCGCCTGGGTGCGGATGGCGGTGATGGTCTGGCCTATGTCGTCGTGCAGCTCCCTGGCCACCTCCTTGCGGATGCTCTCCTCGGTCTCCAGCAGTCGCTCGGTGAGCTGGCGGTTGTGGGCGAGCTGGCGGATCAGCGCCTGATTGAGCTCGCGCTGGCGCTGGATGCCGGCCCCCAGCAGCAGGCCGGTCAGGCTCTGGGCCAGCAGGGAGAGCAGCAGATCCAGGGGATGTTCGTGCCAGGCCTGGCCCGCCATCAGGGCCACCGTATTCATCAGGGTGGCGAGCAGAGCCCCCTGCCAGCCGTAGCGCCAGGCCATGGCCATGATGGGAATGGCGAGGCAGAAGGGGGTGAAGCGCACCAGGGAGTCCGGCAGGCCGAGCTGCAGCCCCAGGCTCAGCACGAACAGCAGCAGGTACCAGATGAGGTGGCGAAAGCGCCAGTCCACCGGCTGATCGATGAGGGCAGGACCGAGCGGCACCCAGGTGGCGCGGGTCAGATAGTGCCAGATCAGCATGCAGGTGGAGGTGAGGGTGAGGCCGCCGGTGAGGGTGAGCAGCAGGGCGGTGAGGCCATCTTCCCCCGCCAGATGCCAGAGCAGGGATTGCAGGGCCGCCGCCACAGTGACGGTGGCGAGCAGCACCAGCAGTTGCTGCCAGTCGTCACGTACCCGCTGGCGACGGGCGATGAGCAGCGGCAGCAGGGTGAGCAGGCTGCCGGCCAGGATGAGGGGCCACAGGGGCATGCCCACCTCCCCATCGAGCCAGTACAGCAGCAGGGCCTCACACAGCAGCAGGGGCGGCCAGTAGGGGAGGGGGCTCTGCAACAGCAGGCCCAGACGCAGCCCGAAGGGGAACAGCAGCACCGCCAGCACCGGGCTCTCCACCAGGTGCAGGCCTATGCTCCAGAGGCAGAACCAGCCGGCGGCGAAGATGAAGCTGGCCGCCAGGGCGATGGCGACATAGCTGGCAAACCGGGAGATCACCAGCTGTCCAGCATGCGGTGGGCCAGCTCCACGTTGTTGTTGACGTTGAGCTTGTCCATCAGGTTGGCGCGGTGCACGTGCACCGTCTTGGGGGAGAGGCCGAGGCGCTCGGCGATGGCCTTCACCTCCATGCCGCCGGCCAGCAGCTGGGCCACCTCCCGCTCCCGGTTGGTGAGGGGATCCCTGTGGCTGCTGGCGAGCTTGTGGGCGATGTCCGGAGTGAGGTAGCAGCCACCCTGGGCGGCGGTGCGCACCGCGGCGATCAGCTCCTCCGGGCTGCAGCGCTTGGAGAGAAACCCCTTGGCGCCGGCCTGCAGGGCCTGCTCGATGAGGGCCGGGCTGTCGTGCACCGACAGCATCACCACGGCGAGGCCGGCGGGCAGCTGCCTGAGCAGGTCCAGCCCGGATTGATCCGGCATGGAGATGTCGCACACGCACAGCTGGACGCCGCTGCCCGGCAAGCCGGCGAGGGCGTCGGCGGCGCTGCCAAATTCGGCGACGACCCGCAGATCGGGTTCGAGATTGAGCAACTGGGCAAAGCCGGAGCGGACTATCTGGTGATCGTCGATGAGGGCAATTTTTATCATGATGTCAGCCTGAAATCTGCGGCCAGGGCGCTGGCGCGGCCAACAAGATACTCCCGCTCGCCTTCTTGCTCAAGGGGAGGCTCAAGGGGGAGGAGAACCCCGGGGCAGGAGATGCTGTGATGGGTGCTTCACCCGAGTGCGGGATTCAGGGCGGCAATATAAGGAGAGGCACGCCCTGCTCGCCTGGGCGGCAGAGCGTGCCCGGCCCGGTCAGCGGTGCAGCTCGCCCGCGCGCTCCGGCTGATAGACCACCTCCAGGATCTCCACCTGTATGGTGCGCCCGGCGGGGCCCGGCCAGGCGATGCTGTCACCCACCTTCAAGCCAAGCAGGGCGCTGCCGACCGGTGCCAGCACGGAGATCTTCGACTCGTCCCCCTGCACGTCCTTCGGGTAGACCAGGGTCAGGCAGAAGTCGTTGCCGCTGTTCTGCATCTTGAAGCGCACCGTGCTGTTCATGGTCACCACGTCCGGCGGCATGTCGGCGGGGTCGCGGATCTCGGCGCGGTTCAGCTCCTCTTGCAGGGCCAGGTGTTGCGGGTGGTTGCCGAGCAGTTGCTCGATGCGATCCAGATCCAGGTTGGAGATGACGAGATGAGGCTGTTGCATTGGGTATTCCTTATCAATGGCTGAAAGGACCAGGATGACGGACAAGCTGGTCGAAAAAGGGTTCGGATTGTGAGAATAGATCGCAAGCGCGATGCCCCCGAGCGACTCGCTGTCAGGGGCGAGGGCGGGGGCTCAACGGGGTGTGAGCAGACTGGAAAAAATCATGAGCGCTTTCATGGGGATACCATAACCATTCTGAATGGCTTTGGCAAATGTCCGGCCCAGGGTCAGGGCGCCTGATAATCGTACTGCTTGAGGATGTGCGCCAGGCTGCCATCCTCGCGCATCCCCTCGATCGCCTTGCGCCAGCGCAGCGCCTCGGCCGCAGGAAACCGCGGGCTGGCGGCCAGATAGAGGGCGCTCTCTTGCAGGGTGTCGCCGCGCACCAGATCCCCCAGCGGCAAGCCGGCCCGCTGCTGGTTGTAGCGGGCCGTGTTCCAGGCCACGGCCCAGCCCTGGATGCGGCCCAGCGCCAGCTTGCTGGCATTGTTGACCTCCTCGGTGACCAGCTCCCGGGTTACCCCCTTCAGGGGCTGGATCAGGCTCTGACCATGAGAGCCGCGCATCGCCCCCAGGGTCAGGCCGGTCAGCGCCTTGGCCGAGAGCGGGGCCGGGTGGTGCTGACGGTGGCTGACCAGCACGAAGGCCTCCTCCAGCAGGGGGGCAATCCAGAGGAACAGGGGTTCGCGCTGGGGACTTCGGGCCGGTGGCAACAGCAGGACGTCCGCCCGGTGGCGGGTCTGGCTGAGGGCACGGGCCAGCGGCATCAGCTCTATCTCCAGGGGCTCCCCGAGGCGGCGGGCCGCCTCCTCCAGCACCTCGATGGCCATGCCGCTCGGGGCCCCCTGCTGGGAGCGAATGACATAAGGGGGAACGTCTGCGGCCAGGACCACCACGGCGTGGGCGCCGGGGCCCGGGAAGAGGAGGGCGCAGCAGAGCAGAAACAGTAGGGAAAGGCGCATAGGAGACCGGGTCAGGGATGAGTACACAGAGTGTAACATCCCGTTACCCCAAGTCAGCCAACCCATCGGGGGGAGCGGGCCGTCAGTCGAAGAAGTCCCGCAGATCCAGGGTCTGGTAGCCGCCCAGCTGCTGCCAGGGCAGCTGCTTTGGCAGGGGTTTGAGGGTCACCTCCATCCGGTAGCTGCGATAGCCGTCCAGGCTCGCGGACTCCACCACCAGGGGCAACTGCCATTGGCTCGACCAGAGGATGCGGGTGCGCTGCCTGCCCTCGCGTTTTTCGTACCAGCGGGCCTGCTCGGGGGCCGCGTCGTTGAGGGGGGTCATGCCCTGCAGCAAGGCCGGATCCACCAGGTGGCGAAGCTTGTCCCAGTGGGGGGTGAAGGCCACCTGGCCATACTCCTCCGGCGGCACCTCCACCAGCTGGTTGTGCCAGGCGTCGGCGTAGCGCAGTTGCAGCTCCCCCTCATCACTGCGGCTGACCCAGCGTGCCGCCATCTGGTGGGTGAAGTGCTTGTGGCCCGGGGTGGCATCGTGGCTGGCGTGGTAGGCGCGGGCGAGCGGCAGGGGGATGAGCCGCTGGCTCCACACCTGGTTGCCGACCCGGATCCATTTCTCCTGCCAGTGGTTCTCCCGGGCTATGCCGTCGCTGCTGGTGATCCTGTCCTGATAGCGGATGCGGGCGGCCAGATCGGGCGCCTCGTCGGCCAGCAGGGGGAAGCAGAGGCTGCTGCCAAGAAGCCATAACGGAAGTAACAGTCGCATCATGGGTGATCGCTCGAAAGAAGCGGGCCCGGCGTGACACCGGGCCCGCTTTCTTACAGGCCGAGCGCCTCCCTGAGCTTGCCGAACACCAGGGTGTTGTCGAGCGTGCCCTTGAAGCGGCCGCTGCCGGCGCCGCCCGCGAACAGCATCACATCGCCGCCGCCGTGGGTCTCCGAGCCCAGCTTGACCCCGGTCTCCTGCAGGTAGTCGTCCCCCATCACCTCGTTGCTGGTGAGGGTGGGGCGCTGATCCGCGCGGTTCGGGCCGTTGCCGAACACCAGGGTAGTGAAGGGCTTGCCATCCACATCGTTCTGGGTCGAGCCGTCGCTATTTTTCACCAGATCCAGCACAGGGTTGCCCTTGGCGGAGTAGCCGTTGATGGTCATGGTGTGGTCGTGATCGGCGGTGACCACGATCAGGGTATCGGTCAGGTCCACCTTGCCCAGCGCCGTCTTGACCGCCTCGTCCAGCGCCACCGCATCGGTCAGCGACCGTTTGGCATTGGTGGCGTGCAGGGCGTGGTCGATGCGGCCCCCTTCCACCATCAGGAAGTAACCCTGGCTGTTCTGGCTCAAGAGATCGATCGCCTTGGCGGTCATCTCGGAGAGGGACGGCTGGGTGTTGGCCGCTCCCTTGGCGACGCGGTCCAGCTCGTAGTCGAGGTGGGACTTGGTACTGAACAGGCCCAGCACCTTGCCGCTACCGACCTTGGCGAGATCGCTCTGGGTGGTGACGTACTGATAGCCCTGGGCACCGAGCTCGGCGGTGAGATCCCGGCCATCGGCCCGGCCCCCCTTGTTGCTGGCGCTGTAGGGGGTCCAGTGATTGGCGCCACCTCCCATCAGCACGTCCACCCCGTCCCCGAGCGCGGCGTTGAAGCCGGCGCCGCCCGGTACCGCCTGCTCGGCGATGGCGTAGGCGGCATCCCGGTGGCAGATGTGGGAGTAGGTGGCCGCCGGGGTGGCATGGGTCAGCTCGGTGGTGGTGACGGCCCCCACCGACTTGCCCGCCGCCTTGGCCAGCTCGAGTATGGTCGGCACCGGGGTGCCGTTGTCGCCGGTGCAGTTGTTGATGCCCTTGTTGCCGTTGGCATCCTTGGACGGCGCCACGGCCCTGGTGTCGCTGCTCATGGCGATCACCTCGTTGTTCATCTTGACCCCGGTGGTGTAGGCCGCCATGGAGGGGGCCGAGTCCGTGGTCTGGGCGTCGTGGGAGAAGGTCTTGATGCGGGCACTGCGTGGCAGCTTCATCATCTCGAGATTTCCCTCTTCCCCCACCTTGTAGAGGCGGGTGGCGGTGAGCACTGTGGGGCCCATGCCGTCGCCGATAAAGAGGATGACGTTCTTGGCGTCGGCGGCGTGGGCCTGGGAGAGGCCGCCGAGGGCGGCGAACAGGGCGGTGCAGACCAGGGTCTTGTTCATGGTTTTTCTCACGGGAATGATCCTCACAGCTTGGCCGCAGCCTTGACCTTGCCGAACACGGCGGTGTTATCGAGTGAGCCGTGGAAGCTGTCAGCTCCCTGGCCGATGGCACCGAGGAAGACGTCGGTGCCTCCGTGGGTCTCGTTTCCTATCTCGCCCACCTTGACCACCACCTCCTGGTGATAGTCGTCGGCGGAGACGGTGGCATCGTCCAGCGGCGCCACGCTGCTGCGCGGGCCGTCCACCCGGTTGTAGCCGTTGCCAAAGCCGATGATGGTGTAGGGCATGCCGTCGCTGTCCTTGCTCGGCTCGCCATCGGTGTAGTTCTTCACCAGCCCGAGCACCCCGGGGTTGCCAGCCGTGGTCTTGCCGGTGCGCTTCGCGTAGCCGTTGAGTACCAGGGTGTGGTCATGGTCGGCGGTGACCACGATCAGGGTGTTCTTCAGCTCGGGGTCGGTTTTCTTCACCTCGTCCAGGGTGGCCTTGATGGCGTCGTCGAAGGCCAGGGTGTCCTGCAGGGCGCGCTTGGCGTTGGTGTCGTGCAGGGCGTGATCGATGCGACCCCCCTCCACCATCAGGAAGTAGCCCTTCTCCTTCTCCTTGAGCTGCTTGATGGCGGCCAGGGTCATCTGGGCCAGCGACGGCTCGCTGGCGGGCCTGTCGAGGTCATATTTCATGTGGCTTGAGCCAAACAGTCCCAGCAGCGGCTTGCCCGCCTCGGCCTGGTTCAGCTCGTCCAGGGTGCTGGCAAACTGGTAGCCCTTGGCCTGCATCTCGTCGATGAGGTTGCGGCCATCCTCCCGCTTGCCCTTGTCGGCTTTTGGCAGGAAGAAGCTGCTGCCGCCACCGAGCACCACGTCCAGCCCCTCTTTCAGGGCCGTGTTGTAGCCGGCGCCGCCCGGTACCAGCTGGGCGGCGATGTCCGCCTCCAGGTCCCGGTTGCAGATGTGGGCATAGGTGGCGGCCGGGGTGGCGTGGGTCACCCGGGTGCTGGTGACCACGCCGGTGCCGCGGCCGTCGGCCTTGGCCAGCTCCAGCAGGGTGGTGACCGGCTTGCCGGCGCTCTTGCTGCAGTCGCTCTCATAGGTGGCGTCGCTGTCCATGCTGATGACGCCGTTGTTGCTCTTGACCCCTGTCATGTAGGCCGCCATGGAGGGGGCCGAGTCGGTAACCTGGGCGTCGTGGGAGAAGGTCTTGATGAAGGCCGTTTCCGGCAGGCTGTCTATGGTGAGGCTGCCCTCTTCCCCCACGCCGTAGATGCGGGCGGCGGTCAGGGTGTTGAGGCCCATGCCGTCGCCGAGGAAGAAGATGACGTTTTTGGCGCTGGGCTCCGGGGTGCTGCTGTCGTTGTTGGAGTTGCAGCCGGCGACCAGGGTGGCGCCTATCATCACTGCAAGTCCTGCCATGTTTCTCATTGGGGTTCGCTCCTTGTAAAACCTGAGCGCAGCCTAGAGGGGGCAGATGACACTTTTAGTGAGTCTGGATGACAATACGATGAAGGTGCCAGATAAATGTTATGTTGTATCAATGAGTTATTGATTGCTGTCTGACCTTTGGCCCCGGGCGGTCGTGGTGGCACCGGCGCCGCTGCCGTGTACGCCCGTTGCCACAATGGCCTGTCAAATCGGGGCCGCAGCAGGTAAAATGCGCCCCCTTGCGATGAGTGCCAGCGGTCTGGCGCATCACCAGGCGCCCGCAGCCCCCGGCGGGAGCCCGCATCCCCAATGAGAGAGTAACGGATATGTCCATCAACTGGTTCCCCGGCCACATGCACAAGGCCCGCAAAGAAATTGCCGAGGTCATGCCCCAGGTCGATGTCATCATCGAGATGCTCGATGCCCGCATCCCCTTCTCCAGCGAGAACCCCCTGGTGCCCGAGCTGCGTGGGGATACTCCCGTCATCAAGGTGCTGAACAAGGCGGATCTCGCCGATCCGGCGATCACCGAGCTGTGGGTGGCGCACATGGAACAAGAGAAGGGGATCAAGGCGTTGCCCCTGACCCAGCAGGAGCCGGAGAAGATCAAGGCGCTGCTGACCCTGTGCCACGAGATGCTGCCGGAGCGCAACTTCGACCTGCGCGGGGTGCGGGCCATGATCATGGGCATCCCCAACGTGGGCAAGTCCACCCTGATCAACACCCTGGCGGGGCGCATCATAGCTCGGACCGGCAACGAGGCGGGGGTGACCAAGTCCCAGCAGCGGATCAAGCTGGACAACAACGTCATCCTGACAGATACCCCGGGGTTCCTCTGGCCCAAGCTCAACCCGCCCTCCTGCGGCTACCGGCTGGCCATCACAGCGGCCATCAAGGACACCGTCTTCGACTACGCCGACATCGCCATGTTCGCCGCCGATTACTTCATCAAGGCCTATCCGGAGCGGATCAAGGCGCGGTACCAGATTAGCGATCTGCCCGAGACCGAGATCGAGCTGCTGGAGCTCATCGCCCGCCAGCGCGCCTTCATGCGCAAGGGCGGCCTGGCGGATCTGCACAAGGCCTCCGAGATCCTGGTCAACGAGTTCCGCTCAGGCATGCTGGGGCGCATCTCCCTGGAGACCCCGGAGATGGTGAGCGCCGAGATCGTGCTGGCGGCCGAGGAGGCGGAGCAGAAGGCCAAGGAGAAGGCGGAGCGGGAAGAGGAGCGCCAGGCGCGGGCCCGTCGCAAGTACGCCAGAAAGCGTCAGAAATAACCGCTATTGTGGCAAGAATAATGAAGAGGCGCCCCCCGGGTCGCCGGGTACCGTATTGGCGTTTTTGTGAGGGGCGAGGGCAGGGAAAAGTAGGCCCAACCCA
>NZ_JASATR010000024.1:0-64096 GCF_038440395.1 Aeromonas sp. OTU364 | reverse complement strand
CGCCCTGGCGTGACGGGGCGCCAGGCCAGCCAGAGCCCCAGCAACCAGCAGGGGAGAAACAGCCCCCATTGCCAGCCCTGGATCAGGCTGGCGGTGGGCCAGAGCAACAGCCCAAATAGGGCAAGCAGCAGCAGGCGCTGCCGCGGGGAGGGGATGACGGGCATCAGGACCCGCATCGGGGATCAGCTCAGGCGATCATGACGGGCCTGATTGCGCTCCAGGATCAGGGGGATCATGGCGGCGAAATCGGGGTCGCTCGGCACACCGTGGCCCATGCTCCAGCGGAACAGCTCGGGATCCTCGCACTCCAGCAGACGGATGAAGGTCTGCTGCTCGGCCTCGCTCAGGGAGTCGAACTCGTGCTCGAAAAAGGGCATAAAGATCACATCCAGCTCGAGCATGCCACGACGGCAGGCCCACTTCAGGCGGGACTTTTCAATTGGGCTCAACATGGAACTCTCCTTACAAAGACCCGGGGATGGTAGCAGCTGGATTTTCCGGCTGACAAACATTCCTTACGTCTTTACCATGCAGGTCACATACTTTCTGTCTCTGGAATACCATCGTGAGCCTGCCGACCCCTGTTCTTCCTGCCGAGCCAACCCTGTTTCCCCTGACCGATCTGGCCATCACCCGCCTCACCGGCAATGATCGCGTGAAATATCTGCAAGGCCAGGTCACCTGTGACGTCAACGCCCTGCAACCTGGCCAGAGCACCCTCGGCGGCCATTGCGATCCCAAGGGCAAGCTGTGGAGCGATTTTCGCCTGCTCTGCCTCGATGAGAGCCTGCTGCTGCTGACCAAGCCGTCGGTGCTGGCGCGCCAGCTGCCCGAACTCAAGAAGTTTGCGGTGTTCGCCAAGGTGGAGATCGGCGAGTTCCAGGGCCAGGCGGTCGGCCTGGCCGGTCAGGGCACGGATGCCTGGATCGCGGCGAAATACGGCCTTCAGGAAACCGGCCTTGTCGAGGGTGGCATGGCGGTCAGGGTGGAAGCCGATCGCTGGCTGCTGGCAAGCGAGTTGCCGCTGGCGCTGAGCCTGCCTGTCGGCGACGAAGCGCTCTGGTGGGGTCTGGACATCAAGGCAGGCATCCCGCACCTGGAGGCGGTCCATCAGGGTGAGTACATTCCCCAGATGCTGAACCTGCAGGCCCTGGACGGCATCAGCTTCACCAAGGGCTGCTACATGGGGCAGGAGATAGTGGCCCGCGCCAAATACCGCGGCGCCAACAACCGCGCCCTCTTCGTGCTGGCCGGGCAGGTCAGTGGCCCCGTGGCCAGCGGTGATACCCTGGAGATCCAGCTCGGTGACAACTGGCGGCGCAGCGGCATGGTGCTGAACGCCTGGCAGCAGGATGGCCAGGTGTGGCTCACCGCCGTGCTGCCCAAGGACACCGAGGCCGACGCCAGCTTCCGCCTCAAGCAGGAGGAAGGCTCCCGCCTCGCCCTGCAACCCCTGCCCTACTCCCTGACCGACTAAGGTCCGCTAACGAGGCACCCGCGCCAGCAGGGCCTCCTTCAGCCAGCGCCCCGCCTGCCCGAGCGGGCGGGCGCGATACCACTGCAACTCCAGCTCCAGCTCGGCCAGGGGAAGGAAATCCGGCTTGAGTACCACCAGCTCACCCCGCGCCAGCGGCCGGTGCAGCAGAAACTCGGGTACCGCAGACCACCCCAGCCCCAGCTTGACCAGCTCCAGGATCCCGAGATCCCCCTCGACCCACCACACCTGGGACGAGAGGCGGAAGCGATGGCGCTCCGTGCCCTCCCGCCGTCCCGTCACCATCAGCTGGCGGGCCCCTTGCAGGTCGCTCTCGTGCAGCGGCGTCTTGTGGGCCAGGGGGTGATCCGGGGAGACCACCAGGGGCATGGCGACGCTCCCCAGGGAGCGGGAGACCAGCTCCCGCTCCGGGTGCGCCTTCTGGTAGCTGATGCCGAGCTGAGCCCGCCCGCTCTTGAGCAGCTCGGTCACATCCTCCATCAGCGGGAACAGCAGCTCCAGCTCCACCGTCGGATAGCGACCGGCGAACTCCTCCAGCAGGGCACCCAGCCAGGGCAGGTGGGAGTCATCGTCGATGGCCAGGGTGAGGCGCGACTCTATGCCGCTGGCCAGCTCCCCGGCAATGGCCTGCAGCCGCTCGCTCTGGGCCAGCAGCACCCCCGCCTCCTGGCTGATGCGGGCCCCCGCCTCGGTCAGCACGGGGTAGCGGCCGCTGCGATCAAACAGCTCGAGACCGAGATCTATCTCCAGGTTGGCGATGGCGGTGCTCACCACCGACTGCGCCTTGCCCAGGCTGCGCGCCGCCGCCGAGAAAGATCCCGTCTCGGCCGCCGCCAGCAACGCCTTGAATTGTTCCAGTGAAGGGGTCATTCGCCTGCTCCTGCCCTGATATTGCACCCAGATCCATCTATTTTAGCGATAGATACCAACGTGAACCTATCGAAAAATAGCGATAAATTGGCCGCCATACCCACCCGGAAAGAGAAACAGAGAGACAGACCATGCGTAATACCCGTGATCGCCTGCGCCACGCCATCGGCTTCGAATTGATTGGCCTGCTGATCGCCGCCCCCCTGGCAAGCTGGGTCACCGGCGTCGGTCTCAACCACATGGGCCCCCTGGCCCTGTTCTTCTCGGTGGTCGCCACCGTCTGGAACTATGTCTACAACATCGGGGTGGATAAGTTGCTGCTGCGCCTGCAGGGCCATACCCACAAGAGCCTGTGGCAACGGGTGCTGCATACCTTGGGTTTCGAGGGGGGCTTGCTGATCGTCGCCCTGCCGGTGATGTCCTGGTGGCTCGACATCGGCCTGCTGGAGGCGCTGGTGCTGGATCTGGGCTTCGTGCTGTTCTACCTGGTCTATGCCTTCGTCTACAACTGGAGCTATGACAAGGTGTTCCCCATCCCGGGCCAGGGGGCGCGGCCGGTCACGGGGTGACAAGAGAAGGGATAAAACGAGGCACCATCATGCGACTGGCATGATGGTGCTGATCTGGATCCTCGAGGGGCAAGTATTCAGGCTTGCGCCTTCACCTCGTCGGCAGGGGCCTCGGTCTGGGCCGCTTCCTGGTTCAGCATGGCCTCGAGGTCGCTCTGATACTGGTTCAGCATGCGCTGGGCCGCGACCATGTCCCCCTTGTGCAGACGCTCGAACAGATGGTGTTGCACCACGCCATTGAGGTACTCCACCGTGATGGGTTGCTCCAGGGCAGACAGCAACTCCTCTTTTTCCAGCTCCGCATTGATTTCATCGACACTGGTACGCAGCAGACCGGCCAGTTGCACCAACATGCGGCGCTCGCCTTCACGCAACAGGCTCAACATGCGGTTTCTCTGCTGCTCATTCTGTTGGGTCATACATTTCCTTACGTAGAGTGGGAACAAGCCCGCTCATTCTGCCCTGTCCTTTTCACAGCGTCTATCTCGGGCGCATCACTAATTGAGCATCCCGCCAGCGGGGCGCGGGCCGGGTGCTATTTGCCCCTTTGCCCGGTATAGTAAACGCTGTTCCAGAGGGCCTTTGCGCCCCCGCTGACGAGACTGCGTACCCCATGACCGACGCCATTCTGGTGCTCTGCACCTGCCCTGATGAAGCCAGTGCCGACCTCATCTGCGAGCAACTGCTCGACCAGCACCTCGCCGCCTGCATCAATCAGCTGCCAGGGCTCACCTCCGTCTATCGCTGGCAGGGGAAGACTGAACGGGCACGGGAGATCCAGCTCATCATCAAATCCCGCCAGCCGCTCTTTGCCGAGCTCGAACGGTGCATCCTGGCTCACCACCCCTACCAGGTGCCGGAGATCCTGGCGATCCCCGCCAGCCAGGGTCATCAAGCCTACCTAGACTGGTTGACACAGGAGACCTCATGACTCTGCGACCCCTGCTTTCCCCCCTGCTGCTCCTGCTGAGCCTGCTCGCGGCCCCCGCCCAGGCCAGCAGTCAGGATCTGCTAAGCAGCCTCGGCATCCAGGCCAGCGCCCAGCCCAAGTTTCTGAAAGTCGACGAGGCCTTCGTCCTCGAGAGCGAACAGCAGGGAAACAAGCTGCTGCTGACCCTGCGCCTCGCCGACGGCTACTACCTCTATCGCCATAGCATCAGCGTCAAGGGGGACAACCTCGCCTTCGAACCCCCAGTGCTGCCCGCAGGCACCGAGCATGAGGATGACTTCTTCGGCAAGACCCGGGTCTTCTATCAGGAGCTGCAGATCCCCGTCACCTTGACCCAGGTGGGGGACGCCGCCAGCCTCAGGATAAGCTATCAGGGTTGCACCGACGGCCTCTGCTATCCCCCCACCGACAAGCGGATTCCGGTGCAGCCCCTCGCGGCCACCGGCGACGCCGGGCAGACAGGCTCCGCTGACGCCATCGAGGCGCCGGCCAGCAGCCAGCAGGACAGACTGGCGGCCGCCCTCGGCAGCCAGGGCTTCTGGCTCAGCATCGCCGCCTTCTTTGCGCTGGGGCTGGGGCTTGCCTTCACCCCCTGCGTCTTCCCCATGTACCCCATTTTGACCGGCATCATCGCCGGTGCAGGTCAGCACCTCTCCACCCGCCGCGCCTTCCTGCTCTCCTTCGTCTATGTGCAGGGGATGGCGGTCACCTACACCCTGCTCGGGCTGGTGGTCGCCTCGGCGGGGCTGAAGTTCCAGGCGGCGCTGCAGCACCCCTATGTGCTGATCGGCCTCTCGGTGATGTTCGTGCTGCTGGCGCTCTCCATGTTCGGGCTCTACAGCCTGCAACTGCCGAGCAGCCTGCAAACCCGGCTCTCCGGCCTCTCCAACCGCCAGCAGGGCGGCTCCGTGGTCGGGGTCACCATCATGGGGATGATCTCCGGCCTGGTCTGCTCCCCCTGCACCACGGCGCCGCTCTCCGGCGCGCTTATCTACGTGGCCCAGAGCGGCGATCTCTGGCTCGGTGGCGCGGCCCTCTATGCCCTGTCGCTGGGCATGGGGCTGCCGCTGCTGCTGCTCGGCACCTCGGGGGGCAAGTTGCTGCCCAAGGCGGGCGCCTGGATGGATGTGATCAAGCAGCTCTTTGGTTTTGCGCTGCTGGCGGTGCCCATCCTGCTGCTGTCACGGCTCTTGAGCGACCAGGTCGCCACCCTGCTCTGGCTAGGCTGGGGGCTGGTGCTGTGCGGCTATCTCTATCACCACAATCAGCATCGCCCCCACTCGGTGGGCAAGAGTCTCGGCGGCTTCGTGCTGCTGCTGGCCATGATGGGCCTGGTGGTGATGGGCAAGGATCTGCTGCTGCCCGAGCCTGGCGTCAAGGCCAGCACCGAAACCCAGGCGCCCCGGTTTGTCCGCATCAAGACCCTGGATGACCTCAAGACCCGGCTCGAGGCCGCCCGCGGCAAGCCGGTGCTGCTGGACCTCTACGCCGACTGGTGCGTGGCCTGCAAGGAGTTCGAGCACAAGACCTTCAGCGATCCCGAGGTGCGGGCACGCTTCGCCGACATGGTGCTGTTGCAGGCTGACGTCACCGCCAACGACGATGCCGATGTGGATCTGCTCAACGGCTTGAACGTGCTGGGGCTGCCGACCCTGATCTTCTTCGATCTCGATGGCAACGAGGTGAGTGGCCAGCGGGTGACCGGCTTTATGGGGCCCGCCGAGTTCCTCGGCCAGCTGGACAAGCTGCGCTGAATCATGGCGGCCTGCTTTAGCTCGCGGGCCGCCCTCTCCACCGCGCGCTGATTTTTCTGGCCATCCCTTGTATATGGCAGGCGCCATGGCAGAATTTGCCCTTTCCCGTCTCGCATCGTCCGGAGTTTTGATGAAAAAGTGGTTCATCCCCCTGCTGGCCTGCTGGCTCTATGGCTGCAACTCAGGTCCAGGTGAAGAGGCGATCCAGAGCCAGGTCACCGCCAGGCTGCAGGCCGAGACCGACGCCAACCTGTTCGAGATCAGCGACTTCGCCGTGCTCGGCAAGGAGGAGCGGATGGAGGGGGTCTACCTGGTCAGGGTGAGCTACCGGCTCCACTTCAAGCAGGGGCTGGATCAGCTGCAGGTGCTGCACGACGAGGATCTGGTCTATGACAGGGTCGGCCCCTTCCAGCAGGAGATGGCCCTGATGGAGCTGGAGCGCAAATACGGCGAGTTCGAGGCAGGCCAGGCGCTGGCGCAGGAGAGCCAGGTCTGGATGATGAAGACGGAGCAGGGCTGGCAACTGGCAGAACCGGCGCAGCAGGGATAAGCGTCCTCCTCCCTGCCGCCGGCCCTCCCCCTAGAGCAGATCCTTCATTCTGTGCCACAGCATCCCGAGTGCCAGCAAGGGGGAGCGCAGCGCCGGTCCGCCGGGGAAGGTCATGTGGGGCACGCGACTGAAGAGATCGAAGCCCCGGCTCTCCCCCCTGATCGCCTCGGCCACCAGCTTGGCAGCCATGTGAGTGGCATTGAGGCCGTGTCCCGAGTAAGCCTGGGCATAGAACACATTGGGATGCTCCTTGAGGCGCCCGATCTGCGGCAACCGGTTGGCGCCTATGCCTATCATGCCCCCCCACTGGAATTCGATGGCGGTGCCCGCGAGCTCCGGGAAGACCCGCAGCAGCTTGGGCAGCATAAACGCCTTGATGTCCCTGGGATCGCGCCCCGAGTAGTTGCAGGCCCCACCAAACAGCAGGCGGCCATCGGCGGAGAGGCGGTAGTAGTCGAGCGCCACGTTCTGATCGCACACCGCCATGTTTTGCGGCAGCAGCCGCTGGCGCAGCCGCTTCTCCAGCACCTGGGTGGCAAGTATGTAGGAGCCCGCCGGCAGCACCTTGCCCCCGAGCTCGGGATTGAGCTCGTTGAGGTAGGCGTTGCAGCCGATCACCAGGTAGCTGGCGCGGCAACGGCCGTGGGCCGTGGTCACCTCGACCCGATCGCCGTAGTCGATATGGGTCACCCTGGAGTGCTCGAACAGGGCGACACCCAGGCTGGCCGCCGCACGTGCCTCACCGAGGGCCAGGTTGAGGGGATGCAGGTGGCCTGAGCCCATGTCGATCATGCCGCCGATATAGCGATCCGACCCCACCACCGACTTGATCTCGCTTTTGGGCACCAGCCTGACTTCATGCCGGTAGCCCAGGCTGGCCAAGTGCTCGGCATCCTCCTCAAATCCCTTGAGGTGGCGCGCCTTGGTGGCGAGATCGCAGTAGCCCCAGGTCAGGTCGCAGTCGATGTTGAACCGCGCGACCCGCTCGCGCACCAGTTGCACCGCCTCCAGCCCCATCAGATCCAGCTCCCGTACCCCTTGCTCGCCTATCCAGCGGGCAAACTGGCTGGTGTCGTGACCTATGCCGCGAATGAGCTGGCCGCCGTTGCGGCCGGACGCCCCCCAGCCGATACGGTTGGCCTCAAGCAAGACCACCTTGTAACCCGCCTCGGCCAGGTTGATGGCGGTGTTGAGGCCGGTGAAACCGCCGCCTATGATGCAGACGTCGGCATCCAGCTCACCGCTGAGCTCGGGCCACTGCCGATGGTCGTTGCGGGTGGCCGCGTAATAGGAGGCCACGTGCTCCTGGTGTCCGTTGTGTCTTCCTGTCTGCATGCTCAGCATCCTGCCTTGGTTGCACTTGTTTACTAAATTAAACGGAGTGTCATCGATAATACCCAGCCCAGAGTCACCAATCCAGCCTGTCAGGATCACAGAAATGCAAAAGGTGTCCCGAAGGACACCTTTTGAGAGGCCAGCCGAGGGCCCAAAATGAAAGAGGCGCCCCAGAGGGCGCCTCTTCAGCAATCAAGATACGGTAACGAATTACAGTACGTTGATGGCGTTCAGGTCGGAGAAGGCTTTCTCCAGACGGGCGATCATGGAAGTCTGACCGGCACGCAGCCATACGCGCGGATCGTAGAACTTCTTGTTCGGCTTGTCGGCGCCTTCCGGGTTGCCCAGCTGGCCTTGCAGGTAGGCTTCGTTGGTCTTGTAGAAGTTCAACAGACCTTCCCAGGTAGCCCACTGGGTGTCGGTGTCGATGTTCATCTTCACGACGCCGTAGGAGATGGATTCGCGGATCTCTTCCAGGGTGGAACCTGAGCCACCGTGGAACACGAAGTCCAGGGACTTGGCAGGCAGACCGAACTTCTCGGAAACGTATTTCTGGGAAGCGTCCAGGATGGACGGGGTCAGCTTGACGTTACCCGGCTTGTAAACACCGTGCACGTTGCCGAAGGAGGCAGCGATGGTGAAACGCGGGCTGATCTTGGACAGACGCTCGTAGGCGTAAGCCACGTCTTCCGGCTGGGTGTACAGGGCGGATTGATCCATGTGGCTGTTGTCCACACCGTCTTCTTCGCCACCGGTGCAACCCAGTTCCAGCTCCAGAGTCATGTTCATCTTGGCCATGCGGGTCAGGTACTCGCAGCAGATGTCGATGTTCTCTTCCAGAGACTCTTCGGACAGATCCAGCATGTGGGAGGAGAACAGCGGCTTGCCGGTCTCGGCGAAGTGCTTCTCGCCCGCTTCCAGCAGACCGTCGATCCACGGCAGCAGCTTCTTGGCGGCGTGGTCGGTGTGCAGGATGACAGGTACACCGTAAGCTTCGGCAACGGCGTGCACGTGCTTGGCACCGGAGATGGCACCGATGATGGCAGCCTGCTGGCCTTCCAGCTTCAGACCCTTGCCGGCGGTGAACACGGCACCACCGTTGGAGAACTGAACGATGACCGGGGCTTTGACCTTGGCGGCAGCTTCCAGCACGGCGTTGACGGAGTCGGTACCCACGCAGTTCACGGCAGGCAGAGCGAAGCCGTTCTCTTTAGCGATGGCGAACACTTTCTGAACGTCATCACCAGTGATCACGCCGGGTTTTACGAAGTCGAAAATTTTCTTAGACATGTTTAATCGTCCTGTTCTCGTATGCCGTTAATAAAAAATGGGGGGTTCATCATGAACCGGCACAGCGGCCACATGATAAACGAAACGGGAGGCTTTTGCCCCCCGTCCCGGGTCAATTAGGCTTTGGCGCGTTCTTCAAGAATCGCGACAGCCGGCAGTACCTTGCCTTCTACGAACTCCAGGAAGGCGCCGCCGCCGGTGGAGATGTAGGAGACCTTGTCGGCGATGCCGAACTTGTCGATGGCGGCCAGGGTGTCACCACCGCCAGCGATGGAGAAGGCCGGGGAAGCGGCGATGGCTTCGGCGATCACCTTGGTGCCTTCGGCGAACTGGTCGAACTCGAACACGCCGACCGGGCCGTTCCACAGTATGGTCTTGGCGTTCATGATGATGTCGGCCAGGGCCTTGGCAGAGTCAGGGCCGATGTCGAAGATCATGTCGCCGTCGGTCACATCGCTCACGGACTTGATGGTGGCCGGGGTGGACTCGGAGAACTCGGCACCGACAACCACGTCTGTGGTCACCGGGATGTTGGTCTCGGCAGCCAGCTTCTTGGCGGTGTCGATCAGGTCGTGCTCGCACAGGGACTTGCCGACGTTGTGACCGGCAGCGGCGATGAAGGTGTTGGCGATGCCACCACCGACCACCAGCTGGTCAGCGATCTTGGAGAGGGATTCCAGCACGGTCAGCTTGGTGGAGACCTTGGAGCCGCCAACGATGGCAACCATGGGGCGCTCGGGCTTCAGCATAGCCTTGCCCAGGGCGTCCAGTTCACCGGCCAGCAGGGGGCCAGCACAGGCAACCGGCGCAAACTGGGCCACACCGTAGGTGGACCCTTCGGCGCGGTGAGCAGTACCGAATGCATCCATTACAAAGACGTCACACAGGGCGGCGTATTTTTTGGCCAGCTCTTCGGTGTTCTTCTTCTCGCCTTTGTTGAAACGGCAGTTTTCCAGCACAACCAGCTCACCGGCGGCGACGTCTACGCCATCCAGGTAATCCTTGGCCAGGCGGACCGGGCAGGACAGAGCGTCTTTCAGATAGTTGACTACCGGGGCCAGGGAGAATTCTTCGTTGTATTCACCCTCGGTCGGACGACCCAGGTGGGAGGTGATCATCAGCTTGGCGCCCTTTTCCAGAGCCAGCTTGATGGTCGGCAGCGTCGCCACGATACGTGCATCGGAAGTGACCTTGCCGTCTTTTACCGGCACGTTCAGGTCAGCACGGATCAGAACGCGTTTACCCGCCAGATCCAGGTCGGTCATCTTGATAACAGACATATTCAGTCCTCTATATATTTTCAGGTAATGTTAAAAAAACAGTAACCTTGCGCCCGGTGCAGACTCTCAGCCTGCGGCCATCATGGCCCGGGTGGTATCCAGCATGCGGTTGGCGAAGCCCCATTCGTTATCGCACCACATCAACATCTTGACGAGGTTGGCATCGCTCACCCGAGTCTGGGTACCATCAATGATGCAGGAGTGTGCATCATGATTAAAGTCTACGGAGACCAGCGGCTCTTCCGTGTAGTCCAGGATACCCTGTAATGTACCTCTGGATGCCCGTTGCAGGGCTTGATTTACGTCACTAACTGTCACTTTTTTACGAACAGTAATGCTCAGATCCATGGCGGTGACGTTGATGGTCGGCACCCGTACCGCGATCGCCTCGAACTTGCCGGCGAAGTGAGGAAGGATTCGCTCCAACCCCTTTGCCAGCTTGGTATCCACCGGGATGATGGACTGGCTGGCGGCCCGGGTTCGACGCAAGTCGCTGTGATAGGCATCGATGACTTGCTGATCGTGCATGGCCGAATGAATTGTCGTAATAGTACCACAATTTATCTCGAATTCTCGATGCAATGTTTCGATGACGGGCACCACGCAGTTGGTGGTACAGGAGGCATTGGAGACGATCCGCTCGCGCCCTGTCAGCACCTGATGGTTGACTCCGTAGACTATGGTGGCATCTACGTCCGCATCCGCCGGATGGGAGAAGAGCACCTTGCCCGCCCCCGCCCCCAGATGCAGCTCGGCATCGGCCCGTGAGCCGAATACCCCGGTGCAGTCCAGCACCACATCCACCCCCAGCGCCCGCCAGGGCAGCCTGGCCGGATCCCGCTCGGCAAACAGGGCGATGAGATCCTCCCCCACCAGCATGCTGTTGCCCGCGAGCTGCACCGGATAGCCGAAGCGACCGTGGCTGGTGTCGAAGCGGGTGAGGTGCACCATGGCCTCGGGGGCCGCCAGTTCGTTGATGGCGACTATCTTGATAGTCTTGTCGCGCCCGCTTTCATAGAGGGCTCGCAACACGTTGCGACCGATGCGCCCGTATCCGTTGATGGCAATCTTGATCATGAAGAATCTGTGTCCTTACCTGCGACAAAGTGACGGGCCCCTGACTGGTTCACGACAGCAGGGCCTCCTGGAAGACGCCTCTGGCCAGCAGCGCGGCCCCGAACACACCGGCACTGTCTCCCAGGGCCGGGGCAATGAGGGGGGTGGCGAAGCGGGGATTGAACAGAAATGGCAGCACAGTCTGCCGACCGACGCTGTAGAGGCTCTGCACATTGCCCACCCCGCCGCCGATGACGATGACGTCCGGATCCAGGATGTTGACCACGTTGGCCAGGGCCTGGCCGAACAGCAGGTGCAGCCGGTCCATGGTGAGCTTGGCGACGTGATCGTGGGCACTGGCCGCCGCTATCTGGGCCAGCGACAGGTGGCGCCTGGCCTTGGCCTCGTACCAGGCCTCCAGCGCCGGGCCGCTGATGAAGGTCTCGACGCAGCCGCGCTTGCCGCAGTAGCACTCGGGGCCGTCGGGAGAGAGCACGTTGTGGCCCCACTCCCCGGCGATGCCGTGATGGCCGTTGAGGATCTGGCCGTTGATGACGATGCCGGAGCCCACCCCTGTGCCCATGATGATGCCGAACACTACCTTGGCATCGGGATGGTGCTGGCGCACCGCCCCCAGATGGGTTTCCGCCAGGGCGAAGCAGTTGGCGTCGTTGGCGATCAGCACAGGAATGCCGAGCCTGCGCTCCAGATCTTCCTTGAACGGCTTGCCGTTGAGCTCTGTGGTGTTGCAGTTCTTCATCAGCCCGGTCTGGGGATCCCGCGCCCCCGGGGTGCCCATGCCGAGGATGGCGGGACGCTGGCCGAGCCGCTCGGCGCACTCGTCCACCAGTTTGGCGATCTGGCCTATCATGTGCTCGTAACCGCCACGGCGCTCGGTGGGGATGCGATGGCGCAGCAGCACCTCGTCACCCTCGAGCACCACGCACTCGCACTTGGTTCCGCCAAGATCGATTCCCCAGTCCCATGCACTCTTGCCCATCCTGCCTCCTGCCATGTTCGACGACGCCCTCACCCGGTCGTCAGGAGGTGCACTCGCCCATCCTGTCCGCGACCCTGTTCAGTGGTGGTGCAGTGTAACCCGAGCGGTGACCAGGATGCAGCCCCCGCGAGGCCGGGCAGCAAAACGGGGCCCGCAGGCCCCGTTCTCATCGTGCTGTCTGCCGCGCTCAGCGGCCGTGGTACTGGGCCGACAGCTCGTGCACCGCGTTCACAAACACGCCGGCGTGCTCCGGGTCCACATCCTGATGGATGCCGTGGCCCAGGTTGAAGACGTGGCCGTTGCCGCTGCCAAAGCCCGCCAATATGGTGGCGACCTCTTCGCGGATGCGCCCAGGCGCGGCGTAGAGCATGGAGGGATCCATGTTGCCCTGCAGCGCCACCTTGTCACCGACCCGGCGCTTGGCATCCGCGATGTCAGTGGTCCAGTCCAGGCCAAGGGCGTCGCAGCCGGTGGCGGCGATCTGCTCCAGCCACTGGCCGCCGTTCTTGGTGAACAGGGTCACCGGCACGCGGCGCCCCTCATTCTCACGGATCAGGCCATCGACGATCTTGTGCATGTACTGCAGGGAGAAGTCGCGGTAATCGCGGGGGGTCAGCACGCCGCCCCAGGTGTCGAACACCATGACGGACTGGGCACCTGCCCTGATCTGGGCGTTGAGATAGGCGATCACGCTGTCCGCCAGCTTGTCCAGCAGCAGGTGCAGGGTCTGCGGCTCTGCATACATCATCTGCTTGATCTTGGTGAACGCCTTGGAGCTGCCCCCCTCCACCATGTAGGTGGCCAGGGTCCAGGGGCTGCCGGAGAAGCCGATGAGCGGCACGTCGCCCTTGAGCTCGCGGCGAATGGTGCGCACCGCATTCATCACGTAGCCGAGCTCGTCTTCCGGATCCGGGATGGGCAGTGCCTGCACGTCCGCCATGGAGGTGATGGGGCGCTCGAAGCGCGGGCCTTCCCCGTGCTCGAAGTAGAGGCCAAGCCCCATGGCGTCGGGCACGGTCAGGATGTCGGAGAAGAGGATGGCGGCATCGAGGGGATAGCGGCGCAGGGGCTGCAGGGTGACTTCACAGGCCAGCTCGGCGTTGCGGCACAGGGACATGAAGTCCCCCGCGACGGCGCGGGTCGCCTTGTATTCCGGCAGGTAGCGGCCAGCCTGACGCATCATCCACACCGGGGTCATGTCCACATCCTGGCGCAGCAGGGCACGCAGGTATCGATCGTTCTTCAGCTCTTTCATCCCAGTTCCTGAGTTCATATCCAGCATAAAATGGCGGATATGATACCACTTTGTGCAAGGCTAAGGGCGGCACAAACGCGCCGCGGGGTCGCCGGAGTGCAAAGATGTGAGGGGGCGCAAACCAGGGCCCCGCTTTTCAGGGCCTCTCTGCCGCGAGGCTCTGCTCGATCAGCCGCCGCGCTATGGTGCCGTGGGGGGGCAGCCGTGGCAGCCGGTCCGCCTCGAAGAAACCGGCGGCCACCAGCTCGTCGTCCTGCACCTTGATCTCGCCGCTCTGGTAGTCGGCGGTGAAGCCCATCATCAGGCTGTGGGGGAAGGGCCAGGGCTGGCTCGCCACGTAGCGCACGTTGCGCACCCGGATGCCGCTCTCCTCGAATACCTCCCGCGCCACGCACTGCTCCAGGTTCTCCCCCGCCTCAACGAAGCCCGCCAGCACCGTATACATGGGATCGTCGGCCTGATAGTGACGGCGATGGGCCGCCAGCAGGATCGCCGGGCCCTTGCGCACCGCCACTATGATGCAGGGGGAGATGCGCGGGTAGACGACGTGACCATGCCGGCACACCTGTGCCCACTCCCCCGCCTTGGGGGTCATGGGGGCGCCGCATTCGCCGCAGAAGCGATGGGTGCGACGGAAGGTGGCGAGCTGCCAGGCGCGCCCGGCGAGGCGAAAGCCCTCTTCGTCCCCCGCCACCATCAGCTGGCGCAGCCCCGCCAGAGAGGCGATCTCGGCATCCGGTCCCAGATCCAGCAGCAGGCAGGGCAGTCCGTCCCACTCGTCGAAAGGCTCGAAATGGGCGGCGTGCAGATGGGCGGGCAGGCTGGCCTTGGGGCCCTGGGGGATCTGCCCCCGTTCATCCAGCAGGACGAGGTGATCGCCCCCCAGCACGAACCAGCGGGCCTGTTCGGTTGATGACATATGTTGAAGGCTCTTGTTGAGAAGGGTGCGCAGGGCACGGGATAGTTCGGCTCATCTTACGGCCGCAGAGGCCCCCTGGCGACCCCCGACCGGGTCAAGATCCCGCCCCGGTGTGCGCCCATGAAAAAAGGTCGCCATGGCGACCTTTCTCGTTGCGACCGCCAGGGCGATCAGTTCATCCAGCGCTCGCTGCTCTTGCGGCGACGGGGCAGCATGGGAAGCAGTATGCCGAGCAGTATGCCCCCCAGCACCATGGCACCACCGCGGATGAACCAGTCCATCTGCATGTCGTGCTCCTGGTTGTCATAGCTCTGGGTCAGGGCGTCGTTCTGCTCCTTGAGGCTGCTCATCTCTGTGCTCTGGCTGGCGAGCTGGGCCTTCAGGCTGGCGATCTCCTTGCTTTGCTCGGTGATCTGGCCATCCTTCTCGGCGAAACGACGCTCGTTGTCGCCATTGAGGTTCAGCAGACGGGCCTTGGCCTCATCCAGCTCTTTCTGAACCTGGGGCAGACGCTCGCGCAGGCTGATCTCCCCCTGCAGTTCGCTGTTCTTGATCCAGCCTTCACGACCACGGCCGTCCACCACCTGGGTGAAACCGGCGTCGTTGTTCACCGCCTTGACCTCCAGCGGTTCACCGGCCTTGACGCTGCCGAGGATCCGGTACTGGGTGCCAGGACCGTTGTGGATATAGGTAAAGATGTTGTCTGAGACATAACGGGTATCGGCCAGTACCTGTTGGGCACACAAGCAGATCAAGATCCCGAGAAGGGCGCGCATGGTCGATCGATTCTCTTCGTTGAATTAGGTTGCAGGCCGAATGTTAAGCCGCCAGCGGGTCAAAGGACAAGCAAAGAAAAGCGGCGCCCCCCTGACTGAGAGGCGCCTCACGGCTTCCCCCGTTTGCCACGCGACCATTCCAGACGCCGCAGGCTACTTCTGTTGCAGTGCCTTCACCTCGGCGCGCAGGGCCCTCAGCTCCTGCAGCAGTTGCGCCTGCTGCTCGCTCTGCTGGCGCCGCCACAGTGTGGTGTCGTCGTTGGTCTTGCCGGGATGCACGAACAGGCTGGCCATGAAACCGCTGAGGGCACCGAACAGACCCACACCGAACAGGATGAGCAGGCTGGCGACGAAGCGCCCCTCCTCCGTCCTGGGCACCAGATCCCCGTAGCCCACGGTAGAGAGTGTCACCAGCGTCCACCAGAAGGCATCGTAGGGGGTCTGGATCAGGCTCCCTGGCTGGCCCGTCTCCAGCCAGTACATGACGCCGGAGCCCACCCCCAGCAGCAGGAAGAAGAGGAACAGAATGCCGGAGAGGGTTGTCTCGTTGCGCTCCCGGCGAAACATGCCAAGCAGGTCCGGCCTGTCTCGCAGCAGCTGATAGACCCGCCACAGCTGGATGAGCCGCGCCCAGCGCAACTGCTCCACCATGGGCAGGCTGCCCGGCAGATAGAACCAGTTGGCCTTGAAGAAGGCCATGCGATCCGGGGCCCTCACCCAGCCGTAGGCGAAGTGGGCGAGGAAGAAATAGCAGATCAGGCTGTCGACGTCATAGAAGAGTTGCAGGGTCTGCGGGCTCCACTCGCGGTGACCCCACCAGCGGGCACAGACCAGGCAAACGGAGATCACCGACAGAAACGCCATCAGCAGATCCATGGCGCGCAGGTGAGTTAAGTGATGTCGCATACAATTTCCTACTTTAGGCACGGTGCGAATTAATAAAAAGGAAGATAATGCCGATAGTCCTGAGGACAAAGGAAAACCGGCCATTAAGAAGGAGAAAGATTATGCAGTTAAACTCGCTGGAGAGGCGAATGAGCAACATCCGACTGGTGCCCAAAGTGGTGCTGCTCATGGTGTTCAGCACGCTGCTGCTGCTGGCCAAGCTCTGGTTCGATGCCAGCAACCTGGAAGCCACCCTGCTCGGCGAGGGCATAGATGCCACCAAGGCCAATGCCATTGCCGATCGCCTGCTCTGGACCGGTCTGATGGAGACGGCGCTGATGGGGGTCGTCTTCGTGGTGCTGCTGCTGACCGGCTCCCATCTCATGGTCAAGCAGGTGCACTATCTGGTAGGCCTGCTGGAGCGCTTCGCCCGCAAGGATCTCAGCCACAGCGTGCTGCTCAAGTCCCGGGACGAGTTCGGTGACATCGCCAAGGCGGTCGCCCACTCCCAGGAGAACCTCAAGGAGGTGTTCGGCACCCAGCGCGCCGCCTGCAAGGAGCTCAATGACATCGCCTCCCAGGTGACGCTTTGCATGGATGAGGCCAACGAGGCGATCAACGAGGAGTTCACCCAGATAGAGCAGCTCGCCAGCGCCATGAGCCAGATGGTGGGCGCCATTCGCGAGGTGGCCAACCATGCGGAGCAAGCCTCCCACGCCACTGCCGACGCCAGCGCCCTGGCCGAGGAGGGGAGCCGCTGCGTGGCCGCCACCGTCAGTACCATAGACACCCTCTCCGGCAACATCCAGCGCTCCTCCGCCGTGGTCAACGAGGTGGAACACGGGGTCGATCGCATCGGCTCGGTGGTGGACACCATCCGCAGCATCTCGGAGCAGACCAACCTGCTGGCCCTGAACGCCGCCATCGAGGCCGCCCGCGCCGGCGAGGCGGGCCGCGGCTTCGCCGTGGTCGCCTCCGAGGTGCGCGAACTCGCGAACCGGGCCCAGGCCGCCACCGTCGAGATCCAGAAGATGATCGAGCAGTTGCAGGGCAATGCCCGCCAGGCCGTCGGCCTGATGGCCGAGAGCGTGCAGCAGGCGGACAAGGGGGTCGAGCAGGTGACCCAGGCAGGCGATCAGCTCGCCACCATAGTGCAGCGGGTACAGGGGGTGGCCGACATGAACCGCCAGATCGCCGCCGCCTCCGAGCAGCAGAGCTCGGTCGCCGAAGAGATGAACACCAACCTGGAGCAGGTCAAGCAGGTGGTGGAAGGATCCGTGGTGGTGCTGCGGGAGCTGAAAGATGCCTCCGAACTGGTGGAGCACCACAGCCAGACGCTGGATACCCACATCCAGGCCTTCAAGCTGGCCTGAGGTCGTGATTTGAGTAAACTGGAAGGCCCCGCGAGGGGCCTTTTTTCATCTCATGACACGGCAAGGAGCCAGGATGCAGCACACCCCATCCCCACTGGAGATCAGCGACGACAAGGGACGCCTCGATGTCCCGCTCATTCACCGTTTCCTGTCCGAGGAGGCCTACTGGAGCCTCGGCATTCCCCTCTCCACCGTGCAGCGGGCCATCAATCATTCCCTCTGCTTCGGCGGCTATGTCGACGGTCAGCAGGTGGCCTTCGCCCGGGTCATCACAGACCGGGCCACCTTCGGCTATCTCTCCGACGTCTTCGTGCTGCCCGAGCATCGCGGTCGCGGCCACAGCAAGGCGTTGATGGCGGCCATTGTCGACCATCCCGCCTTGCAGGGGCTGCGCCGCCTCATGCTGGCCACCTCGGATGCCCAGGACCTCTATGCCGGTTTTGGCTTCGCGCCGCCCCGCGCCCCCGGCAGCCTGATGGAAAAGTACGACCCCGAGATCTATCGGCGCCCCTGAGCCCGCGCCGGCGGCCCATTTTCCCCGCCGGCTCATGCTTCTCTCTCCCGGGCTGTGACGCGGGCACGGGACAATGCTAGATTGGCTGCCGGTGTTTTCATTCCCTCTGCAGACCCGTTAATCACAAGGACGGCAACCGTGGCCCAGCATTCCTCTTCTCTTCCCCCATCGCCTGCATCCCTCTCCACTCTGCCCCCCCTGCTGCAGGATCAGGCCGGGCGCCAGTGGCAGCGGCTGCTGGCGCAGGCCCCCGACTATGGCAATTTGCCAGCGATGGAGCAGCAGACCCTGCTGACCCTGCTCGGCCTCTCGGATTTTGTCGCCGACTCCCTCATCAAGCAACCCGAGCTGCTGGCGCAGACCCTGGCCTCCGGGGATCTGGCGCTGTCCGAGCGCTGGCCCGCCTACGAGGGCGATCTGGCTGCCCTGCTCGCCGAGGTCCATGACGAGGAGGAGCTCAAGCGCGTGCTGCGCCAGTTCAGACGCAGCCGCATGCTGGTGATCGCCTGGCGCGAGCTGCTCGGGGAGTCAGAGGTCGAAGAGAGCTTTATCCATCTCACCAGGCTCGCGGACGCGCTGATCTGCGGCGCCCGGGACTGGCTCTACGCCAAACAGTGCGCCGAGCTCGGTACCCCCATGGACGGCAACGGCGACCCCCAGCCCCTGCTCATCCTCGGCATGGGCAAGCTGGGTGGCGGCGAGCTGAATTTCTCCTCGGACATCGACCTCATCTTCACCTTCCCTGACAACGGCTACACGGTCGGCGGGCGGCGGGAGCTCGCGAACCAGCAGTTCTTCATCAAGCTAGGGCAGCGCCTCATCAACGCCCTGCACCAGCCCACCCAGGATGGTCAGGTGTTTCGGGTCGACATGCGGCTACGCCCCTTCGGCGAGGCGGGGCCGCTCGCCATCTCCTTTGCCGCCATGGAGGACTACTACCAGCACCATGGTCGCAACTGGGAGCGCTACGCCATGGTCAAGGCGCGGGTGCTGGGGCCCCAGTGCGAACACGCCCAGGCCCTCACCGAGCTGCTGCGCCCCTTCGTGTTCCGCCGCTACATCGACTTCGGCGTCATCGACGGCCTGCGTCAGATGAAGGCGATGATAGCCGCCGAGGTGCGCCGCAAGGGGCTGGAGGGCAATATCAAGCTGGGGGCCGGCGGCATCCGCGAGGTGGAGTTCATCGCCCAGGCGCTGCAGCTCATTCGTGGCGGCCGCGAGCCCGCCCTGCGGGTGCGCCACCTGCCCGAGGCGCTGGCGGCCATAGCCCAGAGCAGCGCCCTCGACGGGGAGCGCTGCGCGCGCCTGCTCCAGGCCTATCGCTTCCTGCGCCGGGTCGAGAACATCTTGCAGGAGATAGGGGATCAGCAGACCCAGACCCTGCCCACCGAGGAGCGGGATCGCCAGCGACTGATCGCCGCCACCGGGTTCGCCGACTGGGAGCGCTTCATGACGCACCTCGACGAGGAGATGGCCATAGTCCATCAGGAGTTCGTCGCCGTGGTGGGGGAAGAGAAGGAGGCCCCCGCCCACCTGGAGCAACTCTGGCTCGACTTGTGGCGCACCGAGCTCGATGCCGCCGAGCTGGAGAAGCTGCTCACCACCCAGGGGGTGGGCGATCCGGTTCCGCTCTGCGCCGCCCTGCTGCGCTTCAAGGAGGAGTACAAGCGCCGCCAGGTCGGGCCCCAGGGGCGCATCGCCCTGGACTGGCTGATGCCCGAGCTGCTGCGACTGGTGGTGGCGAGCCATGAGCCCGCCCGCCTGTTCGAGCGGGTCTGCACCCTGCTGACCCGCATCTTCACCCGCAGCGCCTACCTGCAACTGCTGGCGGAGAACCCCGCCGCCCTGCGCCAGCTGGTGCGCCTGTGCGACGAGAGCAACCTGGTGAGCGAGCAGCTCGCCCGCTACCCCATACTACTGGACGAGCTGCTGGATCCCCAGCACCTCTACCACCCCACCCCGCTGGATCAGTACAAGCCCCAGCTGCGCCAGTTCCTGCTGCGCATCCCCGAAGAGGACGTGGAGCAGCAGATGGAGGCGCTGCGCCAGTTCAAGCAGGTACAGCTGCTGCGCATCGTCGCCGCCGACATCGCCGGCGCACTGCCGCTGATGAAGGTGAGCGACCACCTCACCTGGCTGGCGGAGGCCATCACCGAAGAGGTGGTCAATCAGGCCTGGACCCAGATGAGCGAGCGCTACGGGGTGCCCCCCGAGGTGGCGCTGAGCGGTCAGCGCGGCTTCGCGGTGGTGGCCTACGGCAAGCTCGGCGGCATCGAGCTCGGCTACGGCTCGGATCTCGACCTGGTGTTCCTGCACGGCGGCGACCCCAACAGTTACACCGACGGGCGCAAGCCCATCGACAGCCGCCAGTTCTACCTGCGCCTGGCCCAGCGGATCCTGCACCTGTTCAGCACCCGCACCCCGTCCGGCATCCTCTACGAGATCGACATGCGGCTGCGCCCCTCCGGCGACGCCGGCCTGCTGGTCTCCTCCCTCGCCGCCTATGAGCAGTACCAGCAGCAGGAAGCCTGGACCTGGGAGCATCAGGCCCTGGTACGGGCCCGTCCCATCTATGGCGATGATGCCGTGGTCGCCGAATTTGCCCGCATCCGCCGCGACGTGCTGGCCAAGGATCGCGACCTGCCGACCCTGGCCCGCGAGGTGCGGGAGATGCGCCACAAGATGCGGGATCACCTGCTCAAGGCCGGCGAGGGGGAGTTCGATCTCAAGCAGTCCCCCGGCGGCATGGTGGACATAGAGTTCATCGCCCAGTACCTGGTGCTGGCCCACGCCTGCGGCGAGCCCGAGGCCCTGACCCGCTGGTCGGACAACGTGCGCATCTTCGACGAGTGCGTGATGGCGGGGGTATTGACCCTGGAGCAGGCGGAGGGGCTCAAGCACGCCTATCTGGAGATCCGCAACCTTGGCCATCGTCTCAACCTCTCCGAGGTTTCCCGCAAGGTGGGGGACGATCAGCTGCTGACCGAGCGGGGCCATGTGCTGGCGGTCTGGCAACAGCTGCTGGGGGAGTAAGGCTCTTGCCGCATCCACAACAAGGGGCGCCATGGCGCCCCTTGTTGTTGTCGGGAGAGTGTGACTCCGCCCCTAGCACCCCCCGGCCAGATCGATAAAGGTGCCGGTGGCATAGGAGGCTTCGTCCGACAGCAGCCAGGCGATGGCGGCGGCCACCTCCACCGGCTGACCGCCCCGTTGCAGCGGAATATTGCCCTTGATCCTGTCCACCCGGCCGGGTTCGCCGCCGTCCCCGTGCATCTCGGTATAGATAAAGCCCGGGCGCACCCCGTTGACCCGGATCCCCTGGGCCGCCACCTCCAGGGACAAGCCCCTGGTCAGCACGTCTATGGCCCCCTTGGAGGCGGCGTAGTCCACATACTCCCCGGGGGAGCCCAGGCGCGCGGCGGCGGAGGAGACGTTGACGATGGCGCCCCCGCTCGTCATGCGGCGCACCGCCTCCCGGCAGCAGAGAAAATAGCCGGTCACATTGGTGGTCAGGGTCTGGTTGATGCGCTCGGCACTCATCTCCAGCACCTTCATCTGGGGCTGGAGTATGCCCGCGTTGTTCACCAGATGGGTGATCACCCCGAGCCGGGCGTCCATCTCCTCGAACAGGCGCACCACCTCGGCCTCCACCCCGACATCCGCCTGCACTGCTATGCAGGAGACCGGATACCGGGCCCGGATCTCGGCCACCAGCGCCTCGGCACTGGCCTTGTCATGACGATAGTTGAGACACAGATGATAGCCCTGCCCCGCCAGATAACGGGCCGTCGCCGCCCCTATTCCCCTGCTGCCACCTGTGATCAACACCCGTTTGCTCATGGACGCTCCCTGTTCCTTGTCTCTCGTCTCAACCCGGATATTACCCCATCCTCGGGGGCAACGCCTGGCCCCATACCCCTATATTCGGCAGCAAAGAGCCCGCACTGGGCGGGCTCTGCATGGCGATAAGACGACAGGTCCAGGCTATTTGAACAGGCCCTTGAGCAGCTGATCCGCCACCCCCTTGATCTGCTCGTCGTCGCCCTTGTCTCCCAGCAACTTCTTGAGGCCGCGCTCGGCCTCCTTGCGGGCCTTCTCCTCCAGCACCTTGTTGTTGCCGAGCAGCTCCTTCACGTCGAGCCGGTAGCTGGGCGCCTGCCAGTGGCCGCCGATGCGCACCGGTATGGTGACGTCCTTGAGCTCGTCCACGCTCTTGCCCCCCTGCCCCTTGCTGCTCTCCACCACTGAGGTGAGGAACAGGAAGTCGAGGGTCTCGGGCACCAGGGCGGTCTGACCCTGGCCCTTCACCCGCAGGGCGGGGGCGAGCAGCTGGATGTCATCGCTGCGCGCCACACCATTGGCGATCTGGAAGCTGGCGGTCAGGGCGCTGAAGTCGGTCTTGCGTGCCTCCTTCACCTGATCCGCCCCCTTGCCGGTCAGGGTGGCCCGCGCCTCGCGGATCATCTCGGCCAGGTTGATGCCGTGCAGGGCACCGTCCCTCAGCCTGAGGCTCGCCTTGCCCTGCATCTGGCTGCGCAGGGCCTGCTCGGAGAGGCCTGTGCCCTGCACCTGCACCTCGAGATCTCCCTTGCCTTCCAGTCGATCGTTCTGGGCCAGGGTCTGCAGCAGGGGGCGAATATCCACCCCCTGTATCCGCTTGTGCACCTGATAGCGGGCGGGTTGCTGACGGGCATCGAGCACGCCGCTCGCCGTCACCTGACCACCGGCCACCCCGGCGCTGAACTGCTTGAGGGTGAGCTGACCACCGGCCAGGGCCAGCTGCAGGTCGACGGCGCCGAGATCCAGCCCCTTCACCCTCAGGCTGCCCAGTTGCAGCCGACCGGCCAGGTCCACCGCCTTGAGGGCGGCGAGATCGGGCTCCATGGTGGAGAGCACCCTGGTGGCGGGAGCCGCGGCCTGCGCCTTTGTTCCGGCCGGTGCAGCCGCCCCCGAGGTGGCCGCCGCGGGCGCCGCCTTGGCTGGCTGACCGAGCCAGCCGTCGAGGTCGAGTTTTTCCCCCTTGAGGTCGAACTCCACCTTGGGCACGGCCCCCAGATGCACAGTGCCGTTGCCGCTGAGCAGGGCGTCATCGGCCCCCATCACCAGGTTGCTGAGGGTGACGCTCTGCTTGTCGAGCTCGGCGCGGGCAAAGCCCGCCAGCTTGAGGTTCATCTGCGGACGCGGCAGGGCATCGCCGCTGAGCCTGGCGGCCAGCACGGCATCCGACACCTCCAGCAGTTGCCGCTTCTCGTCGAGCCGCGCCTTGAGGGTCCCCTCCAGGGTACCGGCCAGGGTCGGCTTGTCCGCCGCCCCCTGTGCGCCGCTCAGGTTAAGGGTCAGGCTGCTCCACTGCCCCAGCGCCAGCCGATCGGCCTTGAGGGTGAAGGCATCGAGCCGCTGCGATGGCTGGCTCAGGCTGCCGCTGAGGCTGAGATCCTTGAGCTCGCTCTTCATTGCCTCCTGGGCCGGTTTGAGCTGGGCCTCTCCCTTGAGATCAAACCCCAGATCCCCTTGCGCCCCCTTGGCGGCCAGGGTCACCGGCACCCACTCACCCGGGGTCAGCTGACCCAGATCGAGATCCAGCCGGTCGAGACGGGAGACGGCGCCGCTGCGATCGTCCCGCACCAGGGCGCTGGCCTCGACCAATGCCACCCCTTGCAGGCTGATCTGCCAGGGTTGTTCTTCACTGGCGGCAGGGGCGGCGGGCTGGCCATCGCCGGCAGGGGATTGAGCGCCATCGCCCTTGTCGGCGGTGGCTGTCTTGACCAGACCGCTCAGGTTGGAGCTGCCATCGGCCCTGGTCTGGATAAAGAGATGAGCGCCACTCAGGGTCACCTTGCCAATCTCCAGCCGGTGGGAGAGCAGCGGCAGCAGGGCGACAGAGGCGTCACCCTGCGCGAAGCGCAGCAGGTCCGGCTCGGCAAAGCCCGCGGGGTTGCGAAGTTGCACCTTCTCGAGGGAGAGGCCGAGGCTCGGCCAGAAGCGCCAGCCGATATCCCCTTCCATCACCAGCTCGCGGCCCGTGCTCTTGCGCACCTGCTCCGCCAGCTGGGGCTTGAACTGATTGGGGTCAACCAGAGACACCAGGGCGGCGATGGCCACCACGGCCGCCAGCGCCAACCCCAGCAGTATGTAGATGATCTTCTTCACGACGAACTCCTCAATGCAGATCCTGTGGCTGACTATACCACCGGGGGCGCGGCGCAGGCTGTACCGGCCCCAAAACGGGAAAATGGCGAGACAGGGATGGTCGCGCCCGCCTGTCCCACCACAGAAAAGGGCCCCGCAGGGCCCTGGTCTCACTGGACGGTCGGCAGGTGCCGGTAGCCCATCTCGTAGAGGGTGAAGGCATAGAGGTCCGCGCTCTGCTCGATAAGCTTGGTCACCGGCGTGCCCGCCCCGTGCCCCGCATTGGTCTCGATGCGGATGAGCTGGGGATGGGGGCCGGTGTCGTCCGCCTGCAGGGTGGCGGCAAACTTGAAGGAGTGGGCCGGCACCACCCGATCGTCGTGATCCGCCGTGGTCACCAGGGTCGAGGGGTAGCTGACCCCGGGCCGCACCTGGTGCAGGGGCGAGTAGCCCTTCAGATACGCGAACATGGCCTCATCGTCGGCGCTGGTGCCGTAGTCATAGGCCCAGCCCGCCCCGGCGGTGAAGCTGTGGTAGCGCAGCATGTCGAGCACCCCCACCGCCGGCAACGCGACCCGCACCAGATCCGGCCGCTGGGTCATCACAGCCCCCACCAGCAGGCCGCCGTTGGAGCCACCGCGGATCGCCAGCCGGTCGGTGCGGGTGTAACCCTCGGCCTTGAGGTACTCGGCCGCCGCGATGAAGTCGTCGAACACGTTCTGCTTGTTCATCCTGGTGCCCGCCAGGTGCCAGGCCTGGCCGTACTCGCCGCCCCCGCGCAGGTTCGCCACCGCATAGACGCCCCCCAGATCCAGCCAGTTCGCCACCGACACGCTGAAGCTCGGGGTCAGACTCACGTCGAAGCCGCCATAGCCGTAGAGGATGGTCGGGTTACTGCCATCGAGTTTCAGCCCCTTGCGGTAGCTGATGATGAGCGGCACCCGGGTGCCGTCCTTGCTCCGGTAGAAGCGCTGCTCGGAAACGTAATCCTCTGGCTTGAACGGCGCCGCCGAGGCGCGATAGAGGCTGATCGCCCCGCTCCTTGGCTCGAACTTATAGAGGGTGGGCGGCTGGGCATAGTTCTCGAAGCCGAAGTAGAGCGCGGGATCGTCGTGCTTGCCGTTGAAGCCGCTGACGCTGCCAAGGCCGGGCAGCGCCACCTCGCGCACCCGCTTGCCTTCGTAGTCGAACTGCTCGACCCGGGCGGTGGCATCCACCATGTACTCGGCGAACAGGTAGCCGCTGCCGCTGTGCACCCTCAGCACCTGCTGGCGCTCGGGGATGAGGTCGCGCCACTGTTCGGTGCCCGGGTTGGCGGCCTCCACCGTCACCAGACGGCCGTTGGGGGCGTCCCGGTTGGTCAGCAGGTAGAGCGTGCCACCCTTGTTGTCCACCAGGCTCACGTCCGCCTCCAGATCCCCCTGCACCGTCAGCAACGGTGCGTTCTCCCGGCTCAGATCCTTCACGTAGAGGCGGTTGCCTGAGGTGGAATTCGCCGCCGAGATGAGCAGGAAGCGGTCATCCTCGGTGACGCTGGCCCCCACGTAGCGGTGCTTTTGCGCCGGGATGGCGCCGAACACCAGCCGGTCATCCTGCTGCGCCGTGCCGAGGCGGTGGAAATAGAGCTTGTGCTGATCTGTCTTGGCCGACAGCTCGCTGCCATCTGGCTTGTCGTAGCTCGAGTAGAAGAAGCCCTCGTTGCCGAGCCAGCTGATGCCGCTGAACTTCACGTCCTTGAGGGGCGCCTCCAGGGGCTGTTTGCTCTCCACGTCCATCAGGTGGATTTCGCGCCAGTCGCTGCCGGCCAGCGACAGGGAGTAGGCCAGGATGCGGCCATCCCGGGAGAAGCTCAGCTGATCCAGCGCCGTGGTGCCGTCGGGGCTGAGGGTATTGGGATCGAGGAACACTTCCGCCGGCTTGCCCGGCAGCTGGCGCCACAGCACGTTCTGGTTCTGCAGGCCGTCGTTCTTGAAGAAGTAGTGGTAGCGCCCCTCGCGAAACGGCGCCCCCTCCTTGGCGTAGTTCCAGGACGAGGCGAGCCTCTCCTTGATGGCGCCGCGATACGGGATCTGCGAAAGGTAATCCTGAGTTACCCGGTTCTGGGCCCTGACCCAGGCCTCGGTCTCGGGGCTGCGGTCATCCTCCAGCCAGCGATAGGGATCGGCCACGGCCTGGCCAAAATAGTGATCCACCTGATCCCCCTGGCGGGTGACGGGGTAGTGAAGGCGCGTTTTCCCTGACATGGCATCCTCTTCGGTTGACTGGCCGCTGCACGCACACAGCAGTGACAGGGCCAGCAGGCTGACAATGGCTCGCATCGAGGCGGCTCCCTGCGATTTCGGTGAAGCGGGCAGGGTAACAAAGAGTGCCGGATGGCCCAACCCCCCGGCCGGTGGCGACGGGCTGCGCCCCCGGCAAAGACGGAGTCATATGAATTTTTTCGCTTAAGTTTGCCGCTTTATTTTGTTTGTTATCCGGCCCCTGAGTCACAGGATGGAATAAGAAACCAGCCAACGTGACCCATTCAGGATAAAGCATGCCCTACAGCTACCTATCACATCTGAGGTGCAGCAAGACCGGCGAGACCCATGATGCCGATCGGCCCCAGCAACTGAGCCGGGTCGGCGCGCCACTGCTAGCCAGCTACGATCTCGAGGCTCTGAAGCAGGCCTGGCACCCGGCCGCCCTGCTGGGTCGCCCCGCCAGCCTGTGGCGCTACCACGAGCTGCTGCCGGTGCGCGATCCCGCCCAGGTGGTCACCCTGGGGGAAGGCTTCACTCCCCTGCTGCCCCTGCCCGCTTTCGGCAAGCAGATTGGCATTCCGGATCTCTGGATGAAGGATGAGAGCGTCCTCCCCACCGGCTCCTTCAAGGCCCGTGGCGCCGCGGTCGGGGTCTCCCGCGCCCGGGAACTCGGCGTCACCCACTTCGCCATGCCCACCAACGGCAACGCCGGTGCGGCCTGGGCGCTCTACGGTGCCCGCGCTGGCTTGCGCAGCACCATAGTCATGCCCCAGGCGGCCCCCGCCATCACCAGGCTGGAGACCTCCCTCGCCGGCTCCCGCCTCTATCTGGTGGACGGCCTCATCAGCGACGCCGGTCGCCAGGTGGCCCAGGCGGTGGCCGAGCAGGGGCTGTTCGACGCCTCCACCCTCAAGGAGCCCTACCGCATCGAGGGCAAGAAGACCATGGGGCTGGAGATCGCCGAGCAGCTCGGCTGGACCCTGCCGGACGTGATCCTCTACCCCACGGGTGGCGGGGTCGGGCTCATCGGCATCTACAAGGCGCTGCGGGAGTTGCAGGAGCTGGGCTGGGTCAAGGGCGACCTGCCCAGGCTGGTGGCGGTGCAGGCGAGCGGCTGCGCCCCCATAGTCCAGGCCTGGCAGCAGGGGGAGCGCGAGTCGCGCTTCTGGCCCGACTCCCAGACCCTGGCGTTCGGCATCAATGTGCCCAAGGCGCTGGGGGATTTTCTGGTGCTGGACGCCCTCTATCGCACCGAAGGCTGCGCCATAGCAGTGGACGACGGCGCCATCCAGCGCGAGATCCGCCAGCTCGCCGCGCGCGAAGGCAGCTTCGTCTGCCCGGAAGGGGCGGCTGCCTTCGCCGCCGCTCGCCAACTGCGGGAGAGCGGCTGGATCCAGGGGGGCGAGCGGGTGGTGGTTCTCAACACAGGCGCCGGCATCAAGTACCCGGACGCCATCACTGTGCTGCCCCAGCGGCTGCGCCGCGACGGGAGTATCCCCGCATGAGCTTCGACTGGTCCTTTGTCCTCACCACCCTGCCAGCCTTTGGCAAGTCGGTCTGGGTCACCCTGCAGCTCGGCGCCCTGGTGATCCTCAGCTCCCTCACCGTGGCCCTGCTCAATGTGACGCTGCAAAGCCTGCACAAACCCTGGCTGAACCGGGTGATCCGCGCCTATGTGGAGCTGGCCCGCAACACGCCGCTGCTGATCCAGCTGTTCTTTCTCTATTTCGGGCTGCCGGCCCTGGGCCTGTCGCTGTCGGGCTTTGCCACTGCGGTGATCGCCATGACCTTCCTCGGCGGTGGCTATCTCACCGAGGCGCTGCGGGCGGGCATTCAGGCGGTCCCTCCCAGCCAGCTGGAGGCGGGCCGGGCCATAGGTCTCTCCCGCTGGCAACTGTTGCGCCACGTGCAGCTGCCCCAGGCCTGGCTCGCCAGCCTGCCGGCTCTGTTTGCCAACTTCATCTTCCTGCTCAAAGAGACCACTGTGGCCTCGGCGGTGGCGGTGCCGGAGCTGCTCTACACCACCAGGAACTACATCGCCCTCTACTACAAGACCTACGAGATGCTGGCGGTGCTGACCTTGATGTGCGTGCTGATCTTTCTGCCGCTCTCCCTTGCCCTGCGGGTCGTTGAAAGGAGGCTGCAACATGGTCAGTTCGGTCATTGAATCGCTGATGCAGGCGAGGATCCCGCTGTGGGCACTTATCTTCCTGCTGCCACCGTCACTCGCCACCCATGCACCAGAAAGGAGGGATCAATATGGTCAATTCGGTCACTGAGCAGCTGATGCAGGCGCTGCCGCTGCTGGCGGTGGGCGCGGGTCAGACCCTCGCCATCTCCCTGCTCGCCATCCTGTTCGCCACCCTGGGCGGCCTCGGTTACGGCGTGCTGGCCCAGCAGGGGGGAAGGCTGACCCGGGGAGTGCTGAGGGTGTATCTGGAGCTGTTTCGGGTGGTGCCCGTGCTGGTCTGGCTCTACCTCTTCTTCTTCGGGCTGCCGATCTTCTTCGGTCTGGATATCCCGGCCTTCTGGTGCGCCGTGCTGGTGCTCTTCCTCTGGGGCGCCAGCGAGGTGGGAGAAGTGGTGCGCGGCGGCCTGGGATCCCTCGCCCGCGGCCAGCAGGAGGCCGGCCTGGCCCTCGGGCTCTCCCGCTGGCAGCTCTATCGCCACGTGCTGCTGCCCCAGGCGCTGCAACGGCTGACGCCGCCCACCATCAACATCCATACCCGCATCATCAAGACCAGCTCCCTGGCGGTGCTGATCGGGGTGGTGGAGGTGATCAAGGTGGGCCAGCAGATCATCGAGCGCACCTATGGCTCGCTGCTCATCTATGGTCTGCTGTTTCTGTTCTTTTTCTTAGTCTGCTATCCGCTCTCGCTCGCCTCGCGCCGGCTGGAGCAAAAATGGGGTAATGCGGTATGACACCTCTGCTTGAACTCAATGCTGTCAGCAAACAATTCGGCCAAAACCGGGTACTGGACGAGGTCAGCCTCGCAGTGAATCCCGGGGAAGTGATCGTCATCCTGGGGCCGAGTGGCTGCGGCAAGAGCACCCTGCTGCGCACCCTCAACGGGCTCGAACCCATTCAGGGGGGCGAGATCCGCTTCGACGGCGTGCTGCTGGATGGTGCCACCGACTGGCAACGGGTACGCCAGCGCATCGGCATGGTGTTCCAGAGCTATCACCTCTTCCCCAACCTGAGGGTGCTGGAGAACGTGCTGCTCGGCCCTCTGCAGGTGCAGAAGCGGGAGCGGGCCGAAGTCTTGTTGCAGGCGGAGCAGCTGCTGACCCGGGTTGGCCTGTGGGAGCGGCGCCATGACTATCCGCGCCAGCTCTCCGGCGGCCAGCAGCAGCGCATCGCCATAGTGCGGGCCCTGTGCATAAACCCGCAGGTGATGCTGTTTGACGAGGTGACCGCCGCGCTGGATCCCGAGATGGTGCAGGAGGTGCTGGAGGTGATCCGGGATCTCGCGGGCAGCGGCATGACCTTGCTCATCGTCACCCACGAGCTGGCGTTCGCCCGGGCGGTGGCGGATCGCATCCTCTTCATGGACGGCGGCCAGATCCTGGAGCAGGGCGCCCCCCACCAGTTCTTCGATAACCCCAGGAGCCAGCGCGCACGCCAGTTCCTCGCCAAGTTTTCTTATACAAATGTCATCAAACGAAAGGAGTCAGCATGAAAAAAATCACCTCGGTTCTGTTCAGTGCCCTGATAGGGCTGGGTATCGCCAGCGGCGCCGCCCAGGCGGCGGACGGTTCCCTCGCCAAGATCAAGGCGCGCGACAAGCTCATCGTCGGCGTCTTCACCGACAAACCGCCGTTTGGCTACGTGGATGAGAAGGGGAACTACGTGGGCTTCGACACGGATCTCGGCCGCCGCTTCGCCAAGGATCTGCTGGGGGACGAAAACAAGATCGAATTCGTGGCGGTCGAGCCCGCCAGCCGCATCCCCTTCCTGCAGAGCGACAAGGTGGATCTCATCCTCGCCAACATGACGGTGACCCCGGAGCGGCGTCAGGTGGTGGATTTCACCAACCCGAACCTGAGGGTGGCGGTGCAGGTGCTGGTGCCGGAGAAGAGCGCCGCCAAGGGGCTGGACGATCTCGCGGACAAGACCCTGATCGTCACCACTGGCACCACGGCCGACATCTGGCTGACCCGCAACCACCCGGAGTGGAAGGTACTCAAGTTCGAGAAGAACACCGAATCCCTGCAGGCGCTGGCCCAGGGCCGCGGTGACGCCTACGCCCAGGACAACCTGGTGCTGTTCAGCTGGGCCAAGGAGAACCCGGGCTATCGCGTGCTGCCCGAGAAGCTGGGCTCGGAAGACCCAATCGCGCCGGCGGTGAAGAAGGGCAATGTCGAGCTGCGTGACTGGGTCAACGACCGTCTCGCCAGGCTGGGGGAAGAGAAGTACCTGCTGAAACTCTACGACCAGTATGTGCGCGACAAGCTGAGTGCCGACACCGATCCCAACGATGTCATAGTGGAAGGAGGCAAGTGGCAGGGTTGAGCCTGCCGAGGGAAGTGCTGAGTGTGTGATCTTTGGTTCCGTTGGTCTTCAAACCGCAAGGTTTGGTTTTCAGGCGTCCCCTCAGGGTGGCGCCTTTTTTGCGTGCCTGGCAGGCGCCAGGCGGCGCAACCGCTCTGTGAGCCAGCTCCCCCTGCTGGCGCACCGTCTGTGCCATCCTGACAGGGAGAGCAATGAGAGGAGAACCCCATGTGGATCGAGGCTGAGCCCGTCTACGGCGCCCTGGTGTCACTGGCCATAGGGCTCATCATCGGACTGGAGCGGGGCTGGCAGGTGCGCCAGCTGGGGGACAACCAGCGCATCGCCGGGATGCGGACCTATGGTCTCATCGGCCTGCTCGGCGGCGTCTGCGCCCTGCTGCTGCCCACCCTGGGTGCCTGGCTGGCCCTGCTCGGCCTGCTGGCTGTGGTCATCGGCTGCGGCCTCTCGGTCTGGCTGGCCCAGCGCTGGCAGGGGGAGTTTGGCCTCACCAGCTCGGTGGCCATGGTGCTCACCTACCTGCTGGGGCTGATGTCTGTGCTGCAGAGCCCGAGCGAGGCGGTGGCCTGCGCCGTGCTGGCGGCGCTCTTGATGGGACTCAAGGGCCAGATCCAGCAGGGGATGCTGTTCTTGAGCGAGACGGAATTTCACGCCACCCTGCGCTTCCTGCTCATCTCCCTGGTGCTGCTGCCGGTGCTCCCCGACGTCGAGATGGGCCCCCTCGACGCCTTCAATCCCTTCAAGATCTGGCTGATGGTGGTGGTGATCGCCGGCATCTCCTTCTCCGGCCACTTCGCGGTGCGCCTGCTCGGCACCCGCGCCGGCCTAGTGCTCACCAGCATGCTGGCGGGGCTCGCCTCCTCCACCGCCCTCACCCTGCAATTTGCCCGCCTCAACAAGGAGCAGCCAGGGCTGGAGCGGCTGCTGGCCACCGGCATACTGCTGGCGGGGGCCACCATGTGGTTGCGACTGCTGGTACTGGTGCTGCTCATTCACAACGAACTGGCCATGCGCCTTGCCCTCCCCCTGCTGCTGCTGGCGGCCACCGTCTACGGCTTCGCCTTCTGGTTCTGGCGCCAGCGCGAGGAGATGAGCGACAACCCGGTGCAGCCCGAAACCCGCAACCCGCTGGATCTCGCCACCGCCATCAAGTTCGGCCTGCTGCTGGCGCTCATCGGCTTCATGGCTACCTTGCTGCAGAGCAAGGTAGGCAACTCCGGGGTCTATCTGCTGGCGCTGGTCTCCGGCATCACCGACGTGGACGCCATCACCCTCTCCCTCTCCCAGCTCTCCCACAAGGAGCTGGCCCTGGAAGTGGCGGCCCGGGCCATTCTGCTGGCCGGCCTGGTCAACTCCCTGGTGAAGGGCTTGCTGGCCCTGGTGATCGGCGGTCGCCGTCTGGGGCTGAGGGTCATGCTGCCCTACCTCCTCTCCACCCTGCTGATCCTGCCCCTCCTCTGGCCGGGTTGACCCGGCCACCAGGCCTGACGCCGCCCTGCCCGTCACGTATACTGGCGCCTCTTGGCACATGAGAGGAGGTGAGCATGGCAAGCGACTGGGACAAGGTACTGGCGGGGGGCGCCCTGAACAGCCAGAGCGAGGAGATAGCGAACGACCGCATTCGAGGTCAGGCCCTGCTGGCGAGACTCAACGCCACACCGGCGGGGGATCACGAGGGGCGCCAGAGCCTGTGTGCCGAGCTGTTCGGCCACTGCCCCGACTCCTGCTGGATAAGCTCCCCCTTCATCTGCGAGTTTGGCCGCAACATCCATCTGGGGGAGAAGACCTTCTTCAACTTCAACGTCACCATACTGGACGTGGGCGAGGTGCACATCGGCAGCCATGTGCTGCTGGCCCCCAACGTGCAGATCTACACCGCCACCCACACCATGGACTATCTGGAGCGCCGCAACTGGACCGCCTACAACAAGCCGGTGCGCATCGGCGATGACTGCTGGATTGGCGGCGGCGCCATCATCTGCCCCGGCGTCACCATAGGGCCGCGCTCCATCATAGGCGCAGGGGCCGTGGTGACCCGCGACATACCGGCGGACTCCCTGGCGGTGGGCAACCCGGCCCGGGTGATCCGCACCCTCAGCCCGGACGCGCCCCGGGATCCGGCGCTGCTGTCATGATGGCCCTGGCCCTGCTGCCCCTGATCTGGGCCGCCTGGCTCGGCATTGAGGAGGCCAACTGGTGGCCGCTGGCCCTGATCACCACCATGAGCCTGCTCACAGTGCTGGCCTACGCCCACGACAAGCGCCAGGCCATTCGCGGCGGCTGGCGCATCCCGGAATCCCGCCTGCACCTGCTGGAGCTGCTCGGCGGCTGGCCCGGCGCCCTGGTGGCCCGCCACTGGCTGCGCCACAAGACCCAGAAGGGGAGCTACCGGTTGAGGTTCTGGGCCATAGTGCTGCTGCACCTCGGCCTGTGGGGGCTCTGGATCAGCCGGCCGCTCTGGCAGGGGCTCTGAACCACCAGGCGGGCATTGCCGCCCAGGGGCGGGTATGAGACAACGGGAGACCGGGAGGTGCTCTCTCCCGTTCAGGCATAGGCAAGGAGTCATTCATGAGTCTGTGGACAGGCATAGTCCTGATCGTCTTTATCAGCGTGCTGTTTGGCTATCTCGGCAAGCGCGCCCGCTACCAGCTGGGGGATGTCCGCATCACGGATCGCCTCGGCAAGCAGGATCTCATCATCAAGGAGTTGCAGGAGCGGGTCGCCAACCTGGAGGCCATAGTGCTGGAGCAGGAGAAGCGCCGCCCCTTCGACGAGCTATAAAAATACCGCCTCGTACACGGCTGGAAAGGGGCGACCCGGCATAGCCCCTTTCAACGACAAGCCAAGGCAGGGGCGCGGGCGCGGCAATAAAAGAAACGGCAACCTTGGTTGCCGTTTCCTTTGTTCGCTCTCACCCCGGACTCCGGGGCGGCGCGGCTAGTCTGCCGCAGGCGCCACGGCCCCCGCCATGGCCGCTGGCATGCTCTCTTGCATGGCCTTGGCCAGCGCCTCCCCGCCCCGCTCACGGGCCCCCTGGATGGCGCCCTCCCTGTCTTCTTTCTCCTTGTTCTGGCTCAGCTTGAACTTGCCGACCAGCCGATCGATCTCGATCTCTATGCCCACCACGGCCTGCACCATGGCTTCGAGATAGTCTCTCGGCGCATCCGCCATCTTCCAGGGAGCGGGCTCTTCAGCCTCCTGGGTCCGGGTCAGGGTGGCGAGCAGGCGGCGCACGAAGCGGGCATCGTCCCGCACCCGGATGCGGCCATGGGCATGCACCACGGCATAGTTCCAGGTGGGCACCTGTTTGTGGTGCGCCTGCTTGCTCGGATACCAGTTGGGGGAGATATAGCCCTCGGCGGCCCTGAAGATCACCAGCACTTCCTGCCCCTCCTTCACCTCCTGCCAGAGCGGGTTGTTGCGCGCCACATGGGCCCGCAAGATCCCATGCTCCCCCTCATCGGCATCGAACTCGAACGGCAGGTGGTTGGCATCCAGCCCCTGCTCGCCAGAGGTGACCAGGGCCCCCAGGGGGTGGGCCTGCATCAGCCGATGCAAAGAGGCGGGGTCGGTGGCGGCGAAATGGGGTGGCAGGTACATGCAGGCTCCTTTATCCGTGGTGGTGTGTCCGTACTAAACCCGTCGAGATGATCCCATGGCGGGAGAGCATCATCTCGAGTTTGCCTGCCGATCGCCACCGAAGAAAGCCTTGGCCGCCAGCGGAGAACAGCGGCCACCCGCTCAGGGCAAAAGACTCCCTTTGGCCAGGTAGCCGATGTGATAGGCATCGGCCCCTGCCGGCATCGCCTGTGGGAGCGATGGCAAGAGATCCACCTCCAGCCACTGCCAGCGGGAAAGATCCCAGCCGCTCACCATGGCCCCGGAGTGCAGCTCGGCCAGGCAGGCATGGGGGGCAATGGCAGTGCGCCGCAAGATGGCCACCCTGGCCCGCTCGAGATCCTCCATCTGCGGGGCTGACAGCAGATGCCAAGTCTCGATATGGGGCCAGCCGAAATGCCTGGTGAGCGCAGCAAAGCCTTCGCTTGCCAGGAATCGGTGCATCGCCTCGGCGCTTTGCCACACATAGAAGGGGGCATAGCGGTTCTCCCGGCATGGCAGTGCGGCCTCGTCATGGCGGACATAGAGATAGGCCTTGAACAGCAAGCCGGGGAAGCCGTCGAGTCTGGCCCCATTGCTGGCAATCCGCGCCTCGATGAGCCCCATGTCGTAGTCTGCGGGCAGGGTGAATCTGTAGTGCATGGCGATCATATGGCCACCCCCAGCCGGAACATCAGACCCCGTCCGAAGCTCCACTCCTCGCTGCCGTTTTGCTGGATCACCACCATGAGGTTGTCGGGATGGATCCCCAGCTCCCCATGCAGGCGCTCGGCGAGCCGCTCATAGAGCCGCTCCTTGACCTCAGTGCTGCGTGGCTTCCCCGCCAGGATCTGGAAGAGGATGAAGTCGCCGTCCCGGCGGCCGGTCTGGTAGTGGGGGTGATAGACGAGCGCCTTGGCAGGCAGGATCTCCAGGATCTGGAACTTGTCCTCCGGCGGCACCTCGAACACCTCCACCAGGGTCTGGTGATAGAGCGCGGAGAGCTGCTGCAGGCGCGCGTCGCTCATCCCCTCGCGCACTGTGATGCGGGTCAACGGCATGGGCTGGCCTCCTCGCGGGCGGGCAGCAGGCTCACTGCGGTGACAGCGGCGGGCAAGCCGGCGTAGAAGGCGAGATGGGTGAACAGCTCCTCCAGCTGATCCCGTGTCAGGCCGTTTTGCTGGGCGAACGTGATGTGCCACGGCAGTTGTTGCACCCGCCCCAGCGACGCCAGTATGGCCAGGGTGATCAGGCTGCGCTCGCGGGCTGACAGGGCCGGCCTCTGCCAGATATCCCCAAACAGCGTGTCTTCCGCCAGTTGGGACAGTCTCGGCGCCACCAGCGCCAGGTCGTCACGATCAAGAACAGGATGGGTCATGGCAATCTCCTTGGATGGTGAAGCCACTCTCTCCCACTGCTACAATTTAGAAAATCGAAATATCAAAGACCATCCATCCCGATTATCAGGACAATTATGACACCCATTCCCCTGAACCTGGACCTCGATGCCCTGCGCAGCTATGTCGTCGGCATGGAGTGCGGCAACTTTGCGCTGGCGGCGCAGCGGCTGTGTCGTTCCACCTCGGCGGTCAGCGCCCAGTTGAAAAAACTCGAGCAGCAATGCGGCACGGCGCTGGTCGCTCGCAGCGGGCGCCACCTGGTCCCGACCCCCCAGGGCGAGCTGCTGCTGGGCTATGGGAAACGGCTGCTGGATCTCAATGACGAGGCCGTGCGCGCCCTCAAGGGGGAGCTGTTGCAAGGGGAGATCAGGCTGGGGGTACAGGAGGACTTTGGCGAATCTTTGCTGCCGGCTGTGCTGGGGCCCTTCTGTCGCCTGCATCCCGGGCTTCGCATGACGACCCGCATCGATCGCAATGGGCCGCTGACAAAGGGGATCAAGGAGGGCAGCCTCGACATGGCCCTGACCTGGCAGCCACAGGATGAAGGCCTGGATGCCCGGCTCATCGATCTGGTGCCACTGCAGTGGATAGCGCACCCGGACTGGGAGCTCGCCCCTCTGCTGGCACGGGGGGAGCCTCTGCCCCTGGTGCTCTTCGATGCCCCCTGCCTGATGCGATCACGGGCCACCCGGGCCCTCGACGAGGCCGGGATCCCCTGGCGCATCGCCTTCACCAGCCAGAGTCTAGGGGGGATCTGGGCGGCCTTGCAGGCAGGGCTCGGGCTCACGGTGCGATCTACCATCGGCATGCCGGCCAGTCTGGTGACCCTCTGCAGCGTGCTGCCGTCACCGGGCACATTGGGGGTCGCCCTGCTCAGCGCCAACCACCAATCCAGCGAGGCCGAGCGCCAGTTGCAGGCACTGCTTCTCGACGCCGTGCATCGGGCCAGTGCCCGCAAGGGCTGAGAAGACTTGCTGCCATAGCTGCGGGCCTCGCCCCTGTCGCTATTGCCCAGAGCCATCACCGCCCCCAGCCTGTCTCCCACCTCCTGGTGCTGACTCGGCTTGAACTTGCCAACCAGGGGGTCGATCTCTGTCTCCACCCCTACCACGACCTCGATATAGTCTCGCGGTGCATCCGCCATCTTCCAGAGAGCGGGCGCACATCAGCTCGTGCATGGCCTCGGGATGGGGGGCTTCGAAGTGAGGGGAAGAGACATGACGGCTCCCTGGACAATGGCAGGCCCGCGATCCGCACGGGCAACATGGGCAACATCGGCACTGATACTCTCCCACAGCCAGGGAGATACCTCACCCGATGATGGTTAAGATGGCTCTCCTGGACGAAGCAGGGGAGAGACCAGGTTCTCCCTCCCATGGCTGATGACAGCGATGCAACTATATGCGCCGCACTCAGGACAGGGTCAGCGTATTTAGCAAGTCATGACCCGCTGGCCAGGAACCCAGCCCGCTGGCGCCATTGATATGACCGGCTTCGCCAACATTGACCAGCTCACTCCCCCAGACGGCCGCACACTGCTCTGCATAGGCGATTGCGCCATAGGGATCATCGGTACTGGCAATGACCATGGAGGCGAATGGCAGAGCCTTCCGTGGCAGTGGCGCGAATCCCGTCGCCTGCGCTGGAAAGTTCGGGCCTTGCGGATTGGGCACCGCAACCAGCAAGGCCCCCTTGATCTTTAACGTCGTCTGCGCCGCCCAATGGGCAACCAGCAGACAGGCCAGGCTATGGGCAACCAAAATCGTCTCTTCCCCATGGTGCTTGACGCTGGCCTCCAGTGACGCCACCCAGTCGGCACAATGAGGGCTGTCCCAATCACGCTGCTCGACGCGCACATAATGGGGGTTGGCTTGCTCCCAGTGACTCTGCCAATGGTCTGCTCCCGAATTTCCGATCCCGGGCAATATCAGTACTGTCATGCTGCAATTTTCCTTTTGCGACTCAAGCCCACTCATGCTCTATGGCAGTGCCAACGCTCAGATGGCGGCTCGCCATATGAGCTGAAGGAACCTCAAGGCAGTAAAACGGCAACCATAGGGTTGCCGTTGTTCACTCGTCCGGGCAGGTTCGACTCAGCCCGCCCGCTTGGCCAGCCAGGCTTCGGCGGCGGTGAGGGCCGCGTCTATCTGCTCCCGGGCGACACCGCCCTTGGCGACCCGCTTGGCCAGGGTGGCTTCCAGCTCCAGGTTCGGATAGACATCCTCCCCCACCACAGGGCTGAAACGCTGGAACTCAGGCAAAGAGAGCTCTTCCAGCGGCTTCTTCACGCCGATGGCGTAGACCACGGTCTCGCCGACAATATGGTGCGCCTCGCGGAAGGGGATCCCCTTGGCCACTAGGTAATCCGCCAGTTCGGTGGCGTTGGCGTAGCCACCCTGGGCCGCCGCCTTGGTGCGCTCGCCATTGACCTTCAGATCGATCAGCACCAGGGCCGCCATGTCGAGGCAGTCGTGCCAGGTGTCGAGGGCGTCGAACAACCCTTCCTTGTCTTCCTGCATGTCCTTGTTGTAGGCCAGCGGCAGCGCCTTGAGGCTCATCAGCATGCCCATCTGGGCACCGACCACCCGCCCGGTCTTGCCACGGATCAGCTCCAGCGCATCCGGGTTCTTCTTCTGGGGCATCAGGGAGGAGCCGGAGGTGACTGCATCGGAGAGCTCCACGAAGCCCGCCTCGCCGGTGTTGTAGAAGATAAGATCTTCCGCAAAGCGCGACAGGTGCGCCATGGACAGCGACGCCACGTGCATCAGCTCCACCACGTGATCCCGATCCGACACAGAATCCAGGCTGTTGCGGGTGGCGCCGCCGAAGCCCATGTCGAGCGCCAGCGCCTCCCGGTCGATGGCGTAGGCGGTGCCCGCCAGGGCGCCGCAGCCGAGGGGGCTGGTGTCGAGGCGCTTCAGGGCATCCTGCAGGCGGGAGTAATCCCGCTCAAGCATCTCCACATAGGCCAAGGCCCAGTGGGCGAAGGTGACCGGCTGGGCCCGCTGCAAATGGGTGTAACCGGGCAGCACGGCAGCCTGGTTGGCACGGGCAGAGGCGACCAGCCCCTGTTGCAGCGCCGTGATGGAGCCGAGCAGCAGCTCGCCCTGCGCCTTGCACCAGAGTTTGAGGTCGGTGGCGACCTGATCGTTGCGCGAGCGACCGGTGTGCAGCTTCTTGCCCAGGGTGCCGACGGCATCGATGAGCTTGCCCTCGACCCAGGAGTGGATGTCTTCGGCGTCCGAGCTCAGGATCTGTTGGGGATCCTGCTGCACCGAGGCGAGCAGCACCTCCATCGCCTGTTGCAGCTTGCCCTGCTCATCGGCGGTCAACACACCCACCTTCACCAGCGCACGGGCCCAGGCCATGGAGCCCTGAATATCCTGCTCCGCCAGCCGGTAATCGAACCGCAGCGAATCGTTGAACTGCTTGAACCTGCTATCGGCTCCCTGACTGAAGCGTCCACCCCAAAGTGCCATACTGCTCTCCTTGAATGCGTTGTCGGCGGCGCCTTGCGCCGTCGAGCTTGAAATCGTGCCCTGTTTATCTGCATGACAGTGCGGTAGCGAGCGATGTTGCTGCTGTTACATCAAGTAACTGCGAACCGGTTCCCTCTCCCTTTGGGAGAGGGCCAGGGTGAGGGCAATTTCCCCCTCATCCCCAACCCTTCCCCCGCAAGGGGAGAAGGGGGCAAAGCACACCCCTCATTGAAAGCCGCCCCTGTTATCTCACAGACGCGGCCCGGGCGCTGCCGCTCTTGTCACAGCTCATCGGTTATCCTTCCCCCGCTTACAGCCGAGGGAATCCGGTCGCCGCTTATAAGTGAGGGGGCCAAGCCCCCTCACCGGTTTTCTGCGGCTTGAAACCTCGAGGGTTAGCCGTGGGTGTGATCACCACCGATGGCCTGATGCTGCTCCTTCATGGCGCGGATCCGGCTCGCCAGGGTGTAGAGACGGATAAAGCCTTCGGCATGGCTCTGGTCGTACACTTCGTCGGCGCCGAAGGTGGCGAAGTCTTCGGAGTAGAGGCTGTTCGGCGACTTCTTCTGCACCGCGGTGACCTGACCCTTGTACATCTTCAGCACCACTTCACCGTCGAGATCCTCGGCGATGGCGTTGGCGGAGGCGACAATGGCCTTGCACAGCGGGGTGAACCAGCGACCGTCATAGACCAGGTGGGAGAACTCGGCACCCAGCTTCTCGCGCCAGGCGCGGGTCGGGCGATCCAAGACCAGCTCTTCCACGGCGCGCAGCGCGGCGACCATGACGGTACCACCCGGGGTCTCGTAGCAGCCGCGGGACTTCATGCCCACCATGCGGTTTTCGGTGATGTCGATGCGACCCACGCCGTGCTTGCCGGCACGCTCGTTCAGGGTCATCAGGATCTGGTGCGGGGTCAGCGGCTGGTCGTCAACGGCGACCACTTCGCCCTGGGCCACGGTCAGCTTGACGTATTCCGGCTCGTTCGGTGCCTGCTCGGCGGAGACAGTCCACTGCCAGACCGCTTCGGACGGCTCGTTCCAGGTGCTCTCCAGCTCGCCACCCTCGGTGGAGATGTGCCAGGCGTTGGCATCGCGGCTGTAGATCTTCTTCAGGGTCGCCTTGCAGGGGATGTTGCGGGCTTCCAAATAGGCCAGCAGATCTTCCCGGGAGCGCATGTCCCACAGACGCCAGGGGGCGATGACCTTCAGCTGGGGGGCCAGAGCGGCCACGGCGCCTTCGAAACGCACCTGATCGTTGCCCTTGCCGGTACAGCCGTGGGAGATGGCGTCGGCCCCTTCCGCCAGGGCCGCTTCCACCATCGCCTTGGCGATGATGGGACGGGCCATGGAGGTGCCCAGCAGGTAGGTGCCTTCGTAGACGGCGCCTGTCTTCAGGGTCGGATAGACGTACTCTTTGACGAACTCTTCCCGCAGATCCTTGACGATGCACTTGGTGGCGCCGGAGGCGAGGGCTTTTTGCTCGATCCCTTCCAGATCGTCACGCTCCTGGCCCACGTCGGCGACGAAGGCGATGATCTCCGCATCGTAGTTCTCTTTGAGCCAGGGAATGATGGCCGAGGTATCCAGTCCGCCCGAGTAAGCCAGTACGATCTTGTTGATTCCGCTCATTTACTTCTCTCCGTGATGATTCGATAAGGTTGTGATTCAGGGTCGGTCGCCGGCTTATTTATGACCCAACAGCGTCAGCAGCACGGCATTCTGGATATGCATCCGGTTTTCTGCCTCATCCATGATGAGGGAGGCTGGTCCGTCCATGACCTCCGAGGTGATCTCCAGCTCCCGATGCGCCGGCTGACAATGCAGCACGTGGGCGATCCCGGTGCGATCGAGCAGGGCCTGGTTGATCTGATAAGGCATGAAGATATCTTTTACCTGCTCCATTGGTGTGTTGTCACCCATGGAAACCCAGGTGTCGGTATAAACCACGTCGAAGCCTTCGATGGCGCCCACGTCATCGCTGATGTTGATGTGCGCGCCAGATTGCGCCGCCAGCGCCTGGGCCTGCAGGAAGATCTGGGTATCCGGGCCATGGCCCTTGGGGCAGACCAGGGTCACGTCGGTGCCGAGGGTCGCCCCCAGCAGCAGCAGGGAGTGGCTGACGTTGTTGCCATCGCCCAGATACGCCAGCTTCACCTTGGACAGATCCGCATAGTGCTCGCTGATGGTCATGAAGTCCGCCAGCCCCTGGCAGGGGTGGTAGAGGTTGCACAGGCTGTTCACCACCGGCACAGAACCATGCTCCGCCAGCTCGACCAGGGTCTGGTGATCGAACACCCGCGCGACGATGGCGTCACACCAGCGCGACAGGTTGGCGGCGAAATCCTTCACCGACTCCCGCTTGCCGAGCGCGCCGTTCTGCTGATCCAGGTAGACGCTGTGACCGCCCAGCCGGGCGATGCCGATGTCGAAGGTGACCCGGGTGCGCAGGGAGGGTTTCTCGAACAGGGTGACCACGCTCTTGCCTGCCAGCGCCTGGCCGTACTTCTTGGGGTCCGCCTTGACCGATTTGCCCAGGGCGATCAGCGCCTCTATCTGGGCCTTGCTCAAGTCGCTGTCTTTCAGAAGATGTTGCATCGGATGTTCCTTTTTCCGGCCAGGGTTAGAGGGTGACTTGGGTGCCGACGGCGCCGCCCGCCAGCAGCTTGAGCAGTTGGTCCGGATAGCGCCAGCTGGCGACACAGACTGGCTTGCCCAGGGTCTCGGCGGCATGCAGGGCGGCCTTCACCTTGACCGCCATGCCATCGCGAATCACGCCCTTCTCCATCAGGTCCAGCGCGCTCTGTTTGTCCAACTGCGGCACCAGCTTGCCCTTGCCATCCAGGATGCCGCTCACATCCGACAGCATCACCAGATCGGCGCCCAGCGCCTCGGCAATCGCCGTGGCCGCCTGATCCGCGTTGACGTTCATCAGCTGGCCGTCGGCGGTGATGCCGATGGAGCTCACCACCGGCAGAAAGCCCTGCCCCAGGATCCCGGCCACCAGCGCCGGGTTGCCCGGCTGGCAGTCACCGACGGCGCCGAGATCCGGATCGAGCTGGGTCACCTGGCACAGGCCGCCGTCGGCGAGACAGAGCCCCACGGCAGGGATGCCGGTGGCGATGGCCTTGGCCATCATCATCTTGTTCGCGGTACCCGCCAGGGCCCCGGCGATGAAGGGGATCTGCTCGAACGGGGTGACCCGCAGGCCGTTCTTCTTGGTGGAGGTCATCCCCAGCCCCTTGAGCAGGTCATCCACCAGGCAGCCACCACCGTGCACCAGCACCAGGGGACGGTGCTGATCGTCCAGGAAGGTTTTCAGGGTGGCGAACAGGGCGGTCAGGGCCTCGTCGTTCTCGATCAGGGCGCCGCCCAACTTGATTACCAGCGTCTGCTTGTCCATCTTCTCGATCCTTCCTTAAAGCGTTAAATCAGGCCGGTGGCCGGTTCAAAACCAAACTTGATATTTATGCACTGCATCGCCTGGGAGGCGGCGCCCTTGAGCAGGTTGTCGATGGCGGACACCACCACCAGCATGTTGCCCTGCTGCTGCCAGGCGAGGTCGCAGTAAGGGGTATTGGCCACGCCACGGATGGAGGGCATCTGGCCGGTGAGGCGCACCAGGGGCTTGCCTTCATAGGCCTTGAGATAGGCTTGATCCACCTGGGTCTGCGTCACCCCGTCCGCCAGTTGCACATAGATGGTGGCCAGGATGCCCCGCACATAGTTGCCAAGGTGGGGCTGGAACAGCACCCCCTTGCCCAGGTGGTGGCTGATCTCCGGCTGGTGTCTGTGATTGAAGGTGCCATAGGGGCTCAGGCTCACTTCACAGAAGCTGGTGTTGATGGCGGCCTTGCGACCGGCCCCGGAGACACCGGACACCGCGTTGATGATGGGCTGCCATCCCTCGGCAATCAGACCGGCCTGCTGCAGCGGCTTGAGGCCGCAGAGGGACGCGGTCGGGTAGCAGCCGGGTACCGCAATCAGCTGGGCGGCGGCAATGGCATCGGCATTCCACTCCGCCAGACCGTAGACGGCCTGGTCCAGCCACTGCTCACTCTCATGGGTGAAGCCGTAGAAGGAGGCGTAGAACCCCTGATCCTTGACCCGGAAGGCGCCGGAGAGATCGAACACCGGCAGCCCTTTGGCCAGGAACTTGGGGGCGAGCTCGGCGCTCACCTCATGGGCGGTGGCCAGCAGCACCAGGTCGGCCTGGGTCAGGATCCGGGTCATGCCGTCCTCGTCCAGCGGCAGCAGCGGCTGATCCAGCTCACCGACCCACTGGGGATGCAGGGAAGAGAAACGCTTGTGGGCGTCCTGGCTGCCGGCGGAGACATAGAGGCCGAACAGCTTGAGCTCTGGATGGTTCTGGACCAGTGCGGCCAGTTCGGCCCCCGCGTAGCCACTGGCACCGACGATAACGGTATTGAGCATGTTTGAGTATTCCAAGTCTGGGTTCGAAATTCACAGCGTGGTGCTGCGGTGCAAGGGGTCGGCTATCGCCCCTTAGATGCAACGAGTGCGGAGGGGCAATTCAGGCGGATATGCGTCGTCGGTTACAGATCAGGTGACAGAACATTAACTTTCCCTTACAACTAGAAGCCTTGTTGATGAGCACTCGAACAGAATATTCATGCACTCACTTTGCATTTGTATTTTCTAACAGAAACACTCCGGGGACGCAAGGAGGAGCTGATGGCCAATCTGGATTTTTTTTCACTTTATAAGAATATTATTGCGATTCCCTCAATCAGCAGCACGGATCCCCGCTGGGATCAGAGCAATGAGGCGGTGATCCGGCTGCTGGCCGACTGGTTCGGCCAGCTCGGATTCCAGTGCGAGGTGACGGCGCTACCCGACCTGCCTGGCAAGTTCAACCTGGTGGCCACCTATGGTCAGGGGGAAGGGGGCCTGCTGCTGGCGGGTCACACCGATACTGTGCCGTTCGACGAGGGGGGCTGGAGCAAGGATCCCTTCAAGGTGACCGAGGAGGGCAACCGCCTGTACGGGCTCGGCACCATCGATATGAAGGGCTTCTTCGCCTTCATCGTGGAGGCGCTGAAAGATATCGATCTCACCACCCTCAGCAAGCCGCTGCGCATCCTGGCCACCGCCGACGAGGAGACCACCATGGCGGGGGCCCGTGCCATTGCCGCGGCCGCCGAACTGAAACCCGACTATGCGGTGATAGGTGAACCCACCGGCCTGGTGCCCGTGGTGGCTCACAAGGGGCACATGTCGGAGGCGATCCGCATCACGGGCAAGAGCGGCCACAGCTCGGATCCCGCCAACGGCGTCAACGCCATGGAGATCATGCACCAGGCCATGGGCCAGGTGCTCAAACTGCAGCGAGATCTCAAGGATCGCTACGCCGACCACCGCTTCGCGGTGCCGCAACCCACGCTGAACCTCGGCTACATCCAGGGGGGCGACAGCCCGAACCGCATCTGCGGCTGCTGCGAGCTGCACATCGACATGCGCCCCACCCCCCAGGTGGGCCCCGACGAGCTGATGGGCATGCTCAAAGAAGCCCTCTCCCCCATCGAGATCCATCAGCCGGGCTGCCTGCACCTGCAGCACCTGCACGAGCCCATTCCGGCCTATGCCTGCGAGGATGACTCGGATCTGGTACGCGAGGCCGAGAAGGCGAGCGGCCGCGCCGCGCAATCCGTGAACTATTGCACCGAGGCCCCCTTTATTCAGCAGCTTGGCTGCGAGACCATAGTGATGGGCCCGGGCCATATCACCCAGGCCCATCAGCCGGACGAGTATCTGGATCTGTCGTTCGTCAAGCCGACCACGGCGGTGCTGCAGCACCTGATCCGGCGTTTCTGCGTCTAGCTCGACGGGAATGTAAGTAAGTTACATGACATGCCGGGACGGGACAGGTGAGGGAAATACATGTTCTGAATCGGCTTGTTATTTGACCTTGCGCAGACAATCTGGGTAGATTGTCCCCCTAAGATGACGGAGCATATGTTGTAATCGCACAACAATAAGTGAGGTCGCCTCCCGCCTGGAAGGTCAGGGGGCACCAACAAAATAAGGATGTGGAATGAACGAAAAGTACGCCGCACTACGGGCCAACGTAGGCATGTTGGGCCAACTGCTGGGCAAGTCCATCAAGGATCATCAGGGGCAGGCCTTCCTCGACAAGATTGAGACCATTCGTCAACTGGCCAAGTCTTCCCGCAAGGGGAACGAGGCAGACAGAGAGCGCCTGCTCGAGACCCTGCGCACCCTCTCCGATGACGAGCTGCTGCCGGTGGCCCGCGCCTTCAGCCAGTTCCTCAACCTTGCGAACGTGGCGGAGCAGTTCCACACCATCTCTCGCCGCTGCGAAGAGCAGGTCTGCACCCCGGATCCCCTGGAGCAGATGTTCGCCAAGCTCAAGGCGTCCAACCTCTCCCAGGAAGCCATCATCCAGGCGGTGCGCGAGCTGGACATCGATCTGGTGCTGACCGCACACCCCACAGAGGTGACCCGTCGTACCCTGATCCACAAGCACGTCCAGCTCAACGACTGCCTGGAAGCGCTGGAGCTCTCCGATCTGCTGCCCCGCGAGCGGGACAAGATCCTCAATCGCATCGAACAGCTGGTCAATCAGGCCTGGCACACCAACGAGATCCGTGAGCAGCGCCCGACCCCGGTGGACGAGGCCAAGTGGGGCTTCGCCGTGGTGGAAAACAGCCTGTGGCCGGCCATTCCCGAATTCATGCGCAACCTGGACGAGCGTCTGCAACACCACCTGGGTGTGCGACTGCCCCTGGATGCCGCGCCGGTCAAGTTCACCTCCTGGATGGGCGGTGACCGCGACGGCAACCCCTTCGTCACCGCCAAGGTGACTGCCGAGGTACTGGAGCTGGGCCGCTGGATGGCGGTCAACCTCTTCTACAAAGACATCAAGGAGCTCACCTCCGAGCTCTCCATGTCCGATTGCACCGACGCCGTGCGCGCCCGGGTCGGTGACAACCCCGAGCCCTACCGCGCCCTGGTGCGCGAGTTGCGCGAGCAGCTGCGCGAGACCCAGGAGTTCCTCACCGCCAAGGTGCAGGGTCAGGCGAGCGAGAGCCGCGATCTCATCAAGAGCACCGCCCAGCTGCGCGAGCCGCTGGAGCTCTGCTACCACTCCCTGCACGCCTGCGGCATGGGCAACATCGCCGACGGCATGCTGCTGGACGTGCTGCGCAAGCTGGCCTGCTTCGGCATCCATCTGGTCAAGCTGGATATCCGCCAGGACGGCGAGCGTCACGGTCAGGTCTTCTCCGAGCTGACCCGCTACCTCGGCATGGGGGACTACGCCGAGTGGAGCGAGGACGACAAGCAGGCCTTCCTGCTCAACGAGCTGAACTCCCGCCGCCCGCTGATCCCCACCGACTGGGCACCGAGCGACGAGACCCGCGAGACCATAGACACCTGCCGGGTGATCGCCGGTCACGACCCGGATGCGTTCGGCATCTACATCATCTCCATGGCCGGTGCACCCTCCGACGTGCTGGCGGTGCAGCTGTTGCTGAAAGAGGCAGGCTGCAAGTTCCGCATGCCGGTGGCGCCGCTGTTCGAGACCCAGGAAGATCTGATGGCGGGCACCGCCGTGATGGATCGCCTGCTGTCGGTGGACTGGTATCGCGGTTACATCCAGGGTCGCCAGTACGTGATGATCGGCTACTCGGATTCCGCCAAGGACGCGGGCATGATGGCCGCCGGCTGGGCCCAGTACGCCGCCATGGAATCCCTGGTGGGGCTGGCTGAAGCCAACAACATCCGCCTCACCCTGTTCCATGGCCGTGGCGGCACCGTGGGTCGCGGCGGCGCCCCCGCCCATCAGGCGATCCTGTCCCAACCGCCGGGATCCCTGCGCGGCGGCCTGCGGGTCACCGAACAGGGGGAGATGATCCGCTTCAAGTTCGGTCTGCCCAAGGTCGCCATCCACAGCCTGAACCTCTACACCAGCGCCGTGCTGGAGGGGAACCTGCTGCCGCCGCCCAAGCCCAAGGAGTGCTGGCGCGCCGTGATGGAGCAGCTGGCCACCGTCTCCTGCGATCACTACCGCAGTATAGTGCGCGGCCACCCGGACTTCGTGCCCTACTTCCGCGCCGCCACCCCGGAGATGGAGCTCGGCAAGCTGCCGCTCGGTTCCCGTCCCGCCAAGCGCAAGCCCAACGGCGGCGTCGAGAGCCTGCGCGCCATCCCCTGGATCTTCGCCTGGACCCAGAACCGTCTGATGCTGCCGGCCTGGCTCGGGGCCCACAAGGGGCTGCAGCAGGCCATAGATGACGGCCAGAAGAGCGTGCTGGACGAGATGAGCCGCCAGTGGCCCTTCTTCCGCACCCGTCTCGAGATGCTGGAGATGGTGTTCCTGAAAGCCGACCTCTGGCTGGCGGAGTACTACGACACCCGTCTGGTACCGCAAGAGCTGTGGGCCCTCGGCAAGCAGCTGCGTCAGGAGCTTGCCGACTCCATCCAGGTGGTGCTGGAGCTGCGCCCGCAGGGAGACCTGCTGGACGACCAGCCCTGGATCAAGGAGTCCATCAAGCTGCGCAACCCCTACACAGACCCGCTCAACGTGCTGCAGGTCGAGCTGCTTGGCCGCTCGCGCAAGAACCCTGAGACCCTGCACCCCGAGCTGGATCAGGCGCTGATGGTCACCATCGCCGGCATAGCCGCGGGCATGCGCAACACGGGTTGATGGCCGGGCTATCCAGCTTCATTTCCTGACATAAAAGGGCGCCTATATGGCGCCCTTTCTCGTTGCATGAATCCTGTGTTTTCTGCTGGCAACCAGCCTAGGCAATCCGGTTGCGTCCCCGGCGCTTGGCCTCGTAGAGGCGCTGATCCACGCACAGCAGCCAGTCATCCATGCAGCGGTAGCTCATCTGATAGGGGGTGAGGCCCAGGCTGATGGTGACGGTGATCGTCTGGTGTTGATACAGGAAGCTGTGCTGCTCGACCAGTTGCCGGATGCGCTCCATGATGGCGCGAGCCTCCTCCTGGGTGGTGCCGCGCAGCAGCATGATGAACTCCTCCCCGCCGAACCTCGCCACCAGATCCTGGCTGCGCACCGACTGCATCAGCAGACGGGCCAGCTCCTCGAGCACCGCATCCCCGGCAAGGTGGCCATGTTCATCGTTGATCTGCTTGAAGAAGTCGATATCGATCAGGACCAGGCAGCAGGCTTCCCCCTCGGCCGGATGGCGCTGGATGTGATCGAGCAGCACATTGGCCTGGGTGAAGAAGCTGCTGCGGTTGGGCAGCTTGGTGAGAAAGTCGTGCTCGGCGTTGAAGCGCAGCACCCGCTCCATCCGGCTGCGCTCATCCTCCAGATTGCGGGCGTGGATCAGGGTGCCCAGGGCCGTGGTGAGCGGTTCGAGCTGGGTCACCAGGGTTTCGTCGAAGCCACAGGGACGGTTCGCCAGGGCTATCATGCCGATGGCTTCCCCCTTGTGGCGGATGGGGATGCCGAGAAAACTGTCCAGACGGGGATGCCCCCGGGGGGAGACGCCGCGGCTCGCCGGATGACTCGGCAGATCGTTGCAGCACACCAGGGCATTGTGGGTCACCACGTGACCGAACAGGTTGTCGAGCTTGCTGAAGATGAGGCCGCCCCGGTTCTGGCGTTGCTGCTCGTACCAGGCATGGGTCGCCTCGTCCCAGGAGACGTTCGAGATGGAGGGGATGTAGAGGCTGGGCCGCCCCTCCTCGTACTGGACGATGCCGATGAAGCCATAGGTGCTCTGGCTGACGCTCAGCAGCCGCTCGAACACGGTGTCACAGGCGGAGCCGAGATTGCGATCGAGCAGAAAGCTCTGGTGGGCGGCCACGACGATGTCGAACAGCTGGCTCTGCTGCTCGACCCGTTGCTTGGCCAGCACCTCTGAGGTGATGTCGTGGGCCAGCTTGATCACCCCGAGCAGGGCCCCCGCCTCGTCGGTGACGGGCATGTAGGTGGCGTGGATCCAGAGGGTACCGCCATCGCGCATGACGCGGCGAAATTCCCCCGAGTGGATCTCGCCCTTCAGCACCTCCTGCCAGAAGCGTCCGTAGTCGGCGTGCAGCTCCGGCGGCAACAGCAGCAGATGGGACTCGCCGACCAGCGCATCGGCGGCATAACCGAACATGCGACAGAACAGCGGATTGACCGACACCATGCGGCCATCCAGATCGAACTCGACCATGCCGTAGGTACGGTCGAGGGCGGTCAGCCGGGCCAGGGCCTCATAACGATCGAACGTGTCGATATCGCGAGAGCGGATTGCTGGGGTATTCATGGCTACGATTCCTTTCGATCGCCATCGCATCGCGGTGGAATGCGGGAACAAGAGCTCAGATCATAGGATCCGGCATCCGGTTGCGCGAACAGAGGCCCCCATGGGGGGGGAAGGCTGACACTTGCCATGCCCGTCGCCCGGGCGCAGACTGTCTGGCCTTGTTTCGGCCCGAGGAGACCCCATGACACCCGCCATCAACCTGCTGAAGAAGCTCAAGATCCCCCACAAGCTCTACCCCTACGAGTGCGAGGCCCACGACGATTTCGGCAAGCATGCCGCGACCCAGCTGGGCCTGCCCCAGGCTCAGGTGTTCAAGACTCTGCTGGCCCACCACGACAAGCAGGCGGTGGTCGCCATAGTCCCCTCCTCCGGCATGTGCAGCCTCAAGCAGCTCGCCAAGGCCACCGGGCTCAAGAAGGTGGAGATGATGAAGCCGGCCGACGCCGAGAAGCTGACCGGTTACAAGGTGGGGGGCATCAGCCCGCTGGCCCAGAAGAAGCTGCTGCCGACCGTGCTGGACGACTCCGCCATGGCCTTTGACGAGATACTGGTGAGTGGCGGCAAGCGCGGCCTCTCGGTCGGGGTAGCCCCGGAAGACATGGTGCGCCTGATGAACTGGATTGCCGCCCCCATAGGCGAGTGATACTGCGCAAGCGATGCAGAGGACAAGGGCGGCCCGATGACCGCCCTTGTCGTTTCTCCCTGTCCCGTGACGGGTCGCACCTCAAGGCGCCAACCCGATACAGCTGACGAAGGAGGCCATCAATCCTCCATCGCCAGCGCCCGTCGGCCATTGCGGTTCAGATCGGCCGGGGTGAAGCGATCACGCCAGTCGGTCTCGTAGTCCTCCCGCGGGAAGTCGCCCGGCGAGACGCCAAGCTCCAGCGCCGCCCTCACCTTGTGCGCATAGACCCGGTTCTTGTCGCACATGGGCGCCGCCGGTATATACATCACGTTGCCCCAGCCTTGCTGGTCGGTGACCGGGGCCACCGAATGGATGAGATCGCAGTGCCACCAGACGGAATCACCCGCTTCCAGCGCAGGGATCGAGGACAGGGCCTTGATCAACAAGGGGTGCCACTGCTCGGAGACGGGCAATACCCTGCCCGGCGCGACGCCGCAGAGCTCGTCTTCCGGCACGTCGTCCAGCAGCGGACGCAGCAATATGTACGCCATCGCCTCGGGAATGGGTACCACATGGAGCAAACCCTGCCCCGGGATCATGTCGGAGAGCGCGGTCCACCCCTGGAAGGTGCGGAAGACGGAGCACTTGGTGGTGTTGTCGACCGTATACTCATCCACCTCGGTGCGGTGCGCGGCATCCCAGGGATCATAGCTGTCGAGCCGGCCATCGAAGACCTTGGCGAACACCCGCTGGTAGGCCGGCAGCAGCCAGCGCTCCAGCGCCCCCGAGTCGGTATGGGCCCCCAACCCCTTCGAGGTCGTGCCGGGCGGGCGGCGGCGGATCCGGTCCGGATAGATCACGCTGATGTCGGGGTCGAACCACCGCTTGCCATCGCGCTCGAAGGTCCAGAGCCGGTTGAGGAAGGACTGCACCGACGCCATCTGCTCGCTCTGGCGTGCCTGCATCTGTGCCTGTGACCAGTAGATGGGATAGATCTCGGGCCGCGAGGCCTCCAGGGAGCCGAAGAAGCTGTCGCCGGGGCCCTGGTAGATGTCGTCGAAGCGGTTATGGTCCAGGTACGCCAGCATCGACTGATCCCAGGCCAGCGCCTGCTCGCGGGGGAAATGGCCCTTGATGACGGCACAACCCCGCCGCTTGATCAGCTCACGCACCGACTCCGGCACGCAGCCTGCGGCGACATCGCGATAATCGAGCACCGGCCACACGGGGTCTCCACTCGCCTTCAGCCGTTCAATCTCGGCAAGGCGCTCTTCGATCCTCTGGCTCAGCCGCCGAAACAGCGCGTTCACATCGCCAAGCCGGGCGCGCAGCGCCCGCTTCATCTCGCGGATAGCCGCCTTGTGATCGGCGGGCAGTGTTTCACAGGTAAAAGTGTCAGCCATGATATCCCTCGCTCCCTTCCTCTTCGCTTTCGTTCGAAAGACTAAAACCTTTAAATGTAAAATACAGTAAGCGGAAGTTAATGCAAGGGGGAAGATGTAAAGAGAAAGGCCTGGGTTGCTTCGGGACCTGAAGGTGGCCCGCGTGCAGAGAAGGGAGATGGCTGGGGAGATGACAAGGGCGGCTCGATGCCGCCCTTGTCGCTACCACTCATTCGCCTAGGTGCAATGCACCTCGGCGGTCAGCTCCGAGAGTCGCAGCCGCTGGCGCCCCTGCTCGTCGAAGTTATCCTCCGCCAGCCAGCGCTCGAAACTGCCCTTCAGGGCGGGCCACTCGCCGTCTATCACCGAGAACCAGGCGGTATCCCGACTGTGCCCCTTGTCCACCCGGGCCTGGCGGAAGGTCCCCTCGTAACTGAAGCCGAGACGCAGCGCCGCCTTGCGCGAGGGCCCGTTGAGCGCGTTGCACTTCCACTCGTAGCGGCGATACCCCAGGGCGAAGGCATTGGCCATCATCAGCGCCATGGCCGCCGTCGCCAGCCGCGACTGCTGCAGGGCCGGCGAGAAGTGCAGCCAGCCCACCTCCACGCTGCCCGCGGCGGGGTCGATGCGCAGGTAGCTGGCGAGCCCCAGCGCCCGGCCGCTCCCCGCATCGACAATGGCATAGAACTGGGGATCGACCTTGGCGGCGACGCCTCGCAGCCAGGCCAGCATGGCCGCCTCATCCTCGAAGGGGCCGCTGGTGAGATAGGTCCACATGGCCCCGCTGTCGGCACTGAAGGCCTGCCACAGGCTGCCGCCGTGGCGCTCGGGATCGAGCGGTTCCAGGCGACAGCCCCAGCCGCTCAGCACGCGGTGAGGGGGAAACTCGGCACCCCGCCAGTCTGGCAGCGCACTCCCCAGGGGCTGGCCATGGCCGCTGAAGAGGGGTTCAGCAGGCACAGGCGATCCCCCCTTCCAGCAGCACCCCAGGTTCGCTGCCGGTGGCGACGGCGAAGCCGTCCTGACGCCACCAGTGCAGGCCGCCGATCAGCTCCTTGACCCTGAAGCCGAGCGCCGCCAGCTTGTACGCTCCCTGGGTCGAGCCGTTGCAGCCGATGCCATCGCAGTAACAGACATAGACCCTGTCCCGCGACAGCCCCTGGGTGGTCGCCGGGCTCATGGTGCGATGGGGGAAGGAGATGGCGCCCGGGATATGGCCCTCGGCGTAGTGCGCGGGGGAGCGGGTGTCGATGACCACTATGCTGCCCCCTTCACCCGCCTCCCCGGCCAGCAGATCGGCGGCGAGATCCGCCGGATCGGTGCGAAACTTCAACTGGGCCTCGAAGAAGGCGCTGGCCTCCAGCGGGCTCGCAACCCCGGTACTCAATACATGACTCATCCTGATGCTCCTTGTGATTACAGTGCTATCTCTGTGGTGACGACGGTGTTGACCGAGTTCGCGATAAAGCACTCCTCGTGGGCCTGGTGGTGCAGCCGCTCCAGCGCGGCGAGATCGGGCCGGCGTTCGCCACCAAACACCACCCTGGGGCGTAGGGCGACCCGGGTGATGGACTGGCGGCCACGCTCGTTCGGCTCCATGACGCCGACGGCCTCATCCCGGTAGCTCTCCACCAGATAACCCGCCCTGGCGACCAGCCAGAGGAAGGTCAGCATGTGACAGCTGGAGAGGGATGCGACGAAGGCCTCCTCGGGATCCACGTGCTCGGCCACCGAGTAAGGCAAGGGCACCACATGGGGGGAGGAGGAGGCGGGCACCCTGACCCCGCCGTCAAACGCCCACTCATGGGCCCGGCTGTAGCGCTGATCGACAAAGGGCTCGCTGGCCCCTCGCTGCCAGCTGATGGTGGCACTGTATTCCGACATGCAGACTCCTTCTGTAGCCAATGTGTGTTGCCAATGGGGTTGCTTCACTTCCTTGTCCACCAATGTAGCGACAAAATGGCCTTGCCACGCCGACCAATTTTGCCAATATGGGCAGACCAATTTATCCGCAACGGGAAGTGCCATGACAGTCCTGCCGACCCTCTTTACCGACCAGCAGCAAAACGATCTTCCCCTGCACGAACAGCTGGTGCGCACCCTGCGTGAAGCGATATCCGGATGGGGGGGCCATCTGCCCCAGCACCGCGGAGGCCAATCATGACAGTTCTGCCGACCCTCTTTGCCGACCAGCAACAAAACGATCTTCCCCTGCACGAGCAGTTGGTGCGCACCCTGCGGGAGGCTATATCCGGATGGGGGGGCCATCTGCCCCGGCACCGCGGAGGCCAATCATGACAGTCCTGCCGACCCTCTTTGCCGACCAGCAGCAAAACAATCTTCCCCTGCACGAACAGCTGGTGCGCACCCTGCGGGAGGCAATACTGGCGGGCCATCTGCCGCTGCACGGCAGGCTGCCGGCCAGCCGCATGCTGGCCCGGGATCTCGGCGTCTCCCGCAGCACTGTGGAGCTGGCCTATGGCCGGCTGGAGGCGGAGGGGTATCTGGTGCGCAAGGTGGGGGCCGGCAGCTTCGTCGCCCTGGCGGCGGTGCGCCCCGCTCCGCGCCCGCCCCAGTCGGCGGCGGGGCTCTCCCGCCGTGGTCAGGAGCTGGCGCAAGGGGGGGCCTGCCACGAGGTGCCCGAGGTGGGCAACTCCTTTGCCTCCAGCCAGCCGGATCCCCGCCTCTTTCCCCAGGCTCTCTGGGGTCGCCTGATGCAGCAGCAGTGGCGCCGGGGGGCCAGCGACTGGATGAATTACGGGGATCCGCAAGGGCTCGGGGAGCTGCGCACCGCCATCAGCAGCTACCTGGTGCAGTCGCGGGGCGTGGTGTGCGAGCCGGAGCAGATCCTGATCCTCACCAGCTCCCAGCAGGGCATATTGCTGGCGACCCAGCTGCTCATCGATGCCGGTGACACCGTCTGGGTGGAGGATCCGGGTTATCCCGGAGCCCGCACCGCCATGGAGAGCGCCGGCGCCCGCATCCATCCGGTGCCGGTGGACGCCGAGGGGCTCAACCCTGCCGGCGAACACCCCAGCCCCAGGCTCATCTACTGCACCCCGGCCCACCAGTACCCCCTGGGCGTGCCCATGAGCCTGCCGCGCCGCATGGCGCTGCTGGCGGAGGCCGAGCGGCGCGGGGCCTGGATCCTGGAGGACGACTACGACGGGGAGTACCAGTACGATCAGCGGCCGCTCCCCGCCCTGCAGGGGCTGGATGGCCAGGGGCGCGTCCTCTATGTGGGCACCTTCAGCAAGGTGCTGTTTGGTTCCTTGCGCCTCGCCTACCTGGTCTTGCCACGCCCCCTGATGGAGGCCTTCAGCCGGGCCCGCGCCGCCGTCGACGGCCACAGCAACCAGCTGCAGCAGGCGGTCACCGCGGACTTCATCCGCGCCGGGCACTTCGCCACTCACCTGCGCCAGAGCCGCCTCGTCTACCAGAGCCGGCGGGATCTGCTGCTGGCCGAGCTGGCCGAGCACTGCCCCAGGCTCACCCCCATCCACAGCGGCGCCGGGCTGCAGTGCGCCGTGCTGCTCCCCGCCGGGGGCGAGGCCCGCTGGACAGAGGCGGCCAACGCCCGGGGGCTGGGGCTGCGCCCCCTGGGCCAGTATCACCTCGCCCCTCCCACCCGGGAGGGCTGGCTGCTCGGCTTCGGCTGCCTCGACAACCAGACCCTGCGCCGGCTGTGTCGCCAGCTGGGCGCCCTGATGGAAACCGTCTGAGACGAGCCACACAAGTCAGAGGCGTTGGGGCAATCCACTGTGTCGCCAATCGGGTTTGCTTATGAAAGCCGTCTGGGGCCAGGCCAAGAGGTCAGAGGAGCCGGGGGCCAATAGGGCTGTGTCGCCGGTGGGGCAGCGAACTATAATGGGCACAATCCCGTTGTAGAACCCGGCCAAGATGTATCGACTCCTGCTCCTGCTATTCACGCTCTCCCTCTCCTCCTCCCCGATGGCGGCCACCCGATTTACCCTGCTCAGCCCGGAAAACGAACAGGATGCCCGCATGGACTACTACCGGGAGGCGATGCGGCTGGCGCTGGAGAAGACCCGCCAGCAATACGGCGACTACGAACTGCGTGATTCCCTGAAGATGAACAAGGCGCGGATGCGGCTCGAGGTGCAAAAACCGGGCAAGAGTGCCCTCTTCATCGTCGACAGCTGGCCCCAGAAGACGCCTCACCCCGAGGTCAGCCTGATCCCCTTCCCCATCGATCTCGGCATTCTCGGTTACCGGGTCTGCTTCGTCGCGGCTGACCGCGCCAAGGATCTGGCCGGGGTCCGTACCCTGGCCCAGCTTCAGGCGTTCAGTCAGGGGACAGGCAAGGAGTGGCAGGATGCCGACATCCTGCGCCACAACGGCTTCCAGGTGCAGGAGGTGGACAACTACGAGTCGCTGTTTCGCATGGTGGCCCGTGGCCGGGTCGATCTCTTCTGTCGCGGCGCCAACGAGATACTGGCGGAGTGGGAGACCCACCACCCCAGGCTGCCGACCCTCGCCGTCGATCGCCATGTGGCCCTCTTCTACCCGCTGATCCACGCCTTCTACAGCCATGCCACCTACGACAAGGAGCGCGAGCGAATCCAGCTCGGCCTGCGGCTGGCCTGGCAGGACGGTTCACTCAAACGGCTCTGGCGCCAGCACTTCCAACCCTCCCTGGCGTTCACCCAGCTGGCCTCGCGCCAGCTGTTCAGGCTGAGCAACCCCCAGCTGCCCGGCGAGGGGAGCGACTACAGATCCTATCTCTATGATCCGGCCCGGGATGCCTTCGGTGTGCCTCCCCACGACAAGGGGGACAAGATCGGCAAGTAGCGTCTAGCCCCGCGCCCCCTGCTCGCGACACAGGGGGACAAGGTCGGCAAGTAGCGTCTAGCCCCGCGCCCCCTGCTCGCGACACAGGGGGACAAGGTCGGCAAGTAGCGCCTAGCCCCGCGCCCCCTGCTCGCGACACAGGGGGACAAGGTCGGCAAGTAGCGCCTAGCCCCGCGCCCCCTGCTCGCGACACAGGGCGAGCCAGGCCTCGGCGGTGCGGGAGAGGTAGCGCTTCGCGGGCCAGATCACCCCGAGCCGCCAGCTCAGCTCCGGCAACAAGGGCCTCAGCACCAGGCCGTCCGGGGTCAGCCGCCGGCAGATGGGCTCGGGCAGGAAGGCGACCCCCATGCCGCTGCGCACCATGGCGGTGAGAAAATCCCACTGGCTGCTGCGCGCCGCCACCTGGGGCACGAAGCCCGCCTGCTGACAGGCCTGCTCCAGCCGCTCGCTCAGGGTGAAGGCCTGGGTGTAGAGCAGGAAGGGCTCCTCCTGCAGATCCGCCAGCCGGATCTCGCTATCCCCGCGCCAGCGGGGCAGGTCAGGCAGCACCACCTGAATGGGATAGCAGTCCAGCTCCAGGGCGCTCAGCACCCCCTCTTCCCTGGTCGGCAACATGGTGATGGCGAGATCCAGCTCCCCCTCCAGCACCGCCTGCTCGATGCGGCGCCCGCCGTACTCGACGATGGAGAGCTCCACCTTGGGGTAGCGGCTGCGGTAGGCGCGGATGAGATCCGCATAGACGTGGCCCACCATGGGGGGGATGCCCAGCGCCAGGCGCCCGTGCTGCAGGCTCTGCAGATCCGCAAGCTCCGCCTCCAGTTGCTGCATCTGGGCCAGGATCAGCTGGCCGCGGGCAAACAGCACCTGGCCGCTGTCGGTCAGGGTGAAGCTGTGCCCCTCCCGATTGAGCAGGGGCTGGCCCAGCTCCTCCTCCATGCTGCGGATCATCTTGCTGATGGTGGGCTGGGTGACGAACAGCTTCTCGGAGGCGCGGGTGAAGCTCTTCTCTCGCACCAGTTCGACAAAGTAACGCAGGGCTCGGATATCCATGGGACGCTCGTCTGGGGTAATCACCAAATAATGCCAATTTGGCATATTTTTCATAATTTAAATTCATTTTTTGCAGGTTTGGCCCCCGCTTATACTGTGACCAGGTTCACAGAAAGACGCCCATCATGAAAGCCTTCTGCCTTCGCTGGTTGCAAACCCCCTTCCAAATCGCCCTGCTGGCGGCCATCTGGCTGCTGGCCGACACCGCGGTACGCACCTTCCACCTGCCCCTGCCCGCCAACCTCACCGGCATGCTGTTGCTGCTGGTCTGCATCCTGCTCGGGGTGGTCAAGGCCCAGTGGTTCAGCGCCGGGGCCCGCTGGCTGCTGGCGGAGATGCTGCTGTTCTTCGTGCCCGCCGTGGTGGCCGTGGTCAACTATCAGGATCTGCTGCTGCAGGAGGGGTGGCGCATCATGGTGGTGCTGGTGACAAGCACTGTGCTGGTGCTCGGCACCACGGCCCTGGTGGTGGACAGGGTCTATCGCCTGGAGCTGAAGCTGGCCCGCCGGAGTCGCCGCCATGTCTGACACCCTGCTCGGTCTGCTCTGCTTCGCCCTCACCCTGCTGTTCTACTACGCCAGCAAGTGGCTCTATGGCAAGAAACGCATCCTGCCCTTGATGCCGCTGCTGCTGGCCCCCGCCCTGCTGGTGGCCGTGGTGGTGCTGTTCCACATCCCCTATCAGGACTACATGGCCGAATCCCACTGGCTGCTCTGGCTGCTGGGCCCGGCCACCGTCGCCTTCGCGGTGCCCGTCTACGAGAACCGCGCGCTGATGCGCCGCCACTGGCTCTCCCTCTCAGTGGGGGTGATCGCCTCTGTGGTGATGGCGGTGGGCAGCACAGTGCTGCTGGCCCGCTGGCTCAACCTCTCCGAGCTGTTGCAGCGCAGCATGGCCATGCGATCCATCACCACCCCCTTCGCGGTGGAGGCGACCCGCTCCGTGGGTGGCAACGCCGATCTCACCGCCCTGTTCGTGGTGCTGACCGGGGTGATCGGCATGGCGGTGGGTGAGAGTGTGCTGACGGTGCTCGCCATCCGCAGCCGCCTCGGCAAGGGGGCGGGTTTTGGCGCCTCCGCCCATGGCGCCGGCACCGCCAGGGCGTACCAGATGGGCAACGAGGAGGGGGTGGTCTCCAGCATGGTGATGATGATAGCCGGCATGGCGACTGTGCTGCTCGCCCCCCTGCTGGGCAGGCTGTTCTGGTAAGGCATTGCGACCACCAACGAGAAGAGGCACCCTTGGGCGCCTCTTCTTCATTGCTCTCAACCATTACAGGCTGGCACAGATCTGCCACAAGTCGTACTGAATGGCGGCGGCCGTCACCTCGCGCCCCGCCCCAGGCCCCTGAATGACCAGGGGGTTGGTGCGATAGCTGTCGCTCTCGATGGCGAACACGTTGTCGCAGGGCAGGAGGTTGGCGAACGGATGGTGGGGCTCCAGGCTCTCCAGCCCGACCCGCGCCTTGCCGTCGTGCTCGAAACGGGCGACGTAGCGCAGCACCTTGCCGACCCGGCGTGCCCCCTCGAACGCGGTCTGGATGGGATCATCCAGCTCCTTGAGCCTGTCCATGAACTGATCCGTGCTCACCTTGCGCAGGGAGACGGGCACCAGGTTCTCCAGCTCGATGTCGGCGGAGTCGAGCTCAAAGCCCGCCTCCCGCGCCAGGATCAGCAGCTTTCGGCGCACGTCCTGACCGGAGAGATCCTCCCGTGGATCCGGCTCGGTCAGGCCGTGCTGCCAGGCCTCGTCCACCAGCTCGGAGAAGGGGCGGCTGCCGTCATACTGCTGGAACAGCCAGGAGAGGGTACCGGAGAAGATGCCGGAGACGCCCTGGATGCGATCCCCGCTCTGGCGCAGCATCTGGATGCTAGACTGGATGGGCAGCCCGGCCCCCACGGTGGCGTTGTAGCGCCACTGCACCTGGTGATCGCGGCAGCTCTGCTTGATGCGCTGGTAGAACTCGCTGTCGGCGGCGCCGGCAAACTTGTTGGCCGCTATGATGTGGCAGCCGAGCTGGGCGAAGTCCGGGTAGTAGCGGCTCACCGTCTCGCTGGCGGTCATGTCGAGGGCGATCAGGGAGTCAAAACCGTGCTGCTCCAGCTGGGAGAGCAGTTCAGGCCAGATAAGCGGCTTGGGGTTGAAGTTGTCGCGCACCTTGAGGGGATCCAGCCCCTCTTCATCCAGCAGGCCTCCCTTGGAGTCGAACACCCCGTAGAGGGTGAGCGCCAGATTGAGCTCGTGCTCGAGCCGCGCCTTCTCCCGGGCGTAGAGTGCCAGCCAGTGACCCCCTATGTTGCCCTTGCCGAACACCACCAGTCCAACCCGGGTCGGGCGGCTGAACAGGGCGCTGTGCAGGGCGATGAGCAGGGGCTCCAGCACCACCTGGCGCAGCACGGCCACCAGGCTCAGGCCGTCTCGGGCCACCTGGACGAACTCCAGGGGCTGATCCGCCAGCAGCTGATAGAAGCGGTGACACTGCTCGGCGTTGTCGGTCACCCCTGCCCCCACCAGGGCCACCAGGCTGAACCCCTCTTTCTGGATGAGGCCAGTGAAGCTGCCCTGCAGCTGGAAGTCCCGCAGCACCTCGAAGGCCCCTTGTGCCACCTCCAGGGTGTAGGCCAGGCGCAGCACCCGCCGATCCGGCTGGCGCTGCAGGGTGAGCGGGTGGAGGCGATGGCGGGCCAGATGGGCCTCGATAGCCGCCACCGTCTGCTCATAACCTGTCTGGGGCAGCACCTTGAGCTCGATGAGGGCTATCTGATCCACCGAGGAGACGATGCGCGCCCCGCCGGAGCGCGGCGCCCGGCGCAGGATATGGGTGCAGCCCTCGTCCGGGTTGTAGCTGCAGCGCAGGGTGAGGCGCTGGCGGCTGTCGGCCACCGGCTGCAGGGTACGGGAATGGAGCACGGAGGAGCCGAGGCGGGCAAGCTCGTTGGCCTCCGCCAGACTCAGGCGTTCCAGCAGGCGCGCCTCCTTCACCCGGCGCGGATCGGCGCTGTAGACACCGGCCACGTCGCTCCAGATGGTGGTGGACTCCCCGTCCGCCAGGGCGGCCAGCAGGCTGGCGCTGTAGTCGGAGCCGTTGCGGCCGAGCAGCAGGGAGCGCCCCTCCATGTCGGCGGCGATGAAACCGGTCACCACTATGCGACCGGGATGCTCCGCCAGGCGGGCCTTGAGCAGCTCGCTGGAGATGGCGGTATTGACCTTGACCAGGGCGCCATCCTCGGCGCGCAGGAAGCTGCGGGCGTCGAGCCAGATGGCCTTGTCGCCGCGGCTGCTGAGCAGGGCGGCCAGCAGGCGCGCCGACCACACCTCGCCAAAGGCCAGCAGGCCGTTGCGCTCGAAGCGATCAAACTGCCCTTCCAGGGTCTTGGCGATCTGCTGCATGTCATCGGTCAGCTGCTGGCTCAAGTCGAGCAGCAACTCCCCCTCCAGCAGGCCGTCGATCAGGCTCTGCTGGTAGGCGTGCAGGGCAGTGATGGCTTCCCCTGCGGCCTCGTCACCCGCCTCGGCCAGCTCCACCAGCTGGATCAGCCGGTTGGTGGTCTTGCCGGCGGCGGAGACCACCACCAGCTCCCTGCCACCGCCCTGCTGCTCGGCCTGCTGTTCGAGAATGCTGGCGACCCGGCGATAGCAGACAGGATCCGCCAGACTGCTGCCGCCAAACTTGTGCACATGACGCCGCTTCAAGGCTCTCTCTGCCGCCACCGCACTCTCTCCTTGCTGTTGCTGTTCCATTACTTCACCTGCTCTGCCTGTTGTGCCAACTGCGCCTGTTCAAAGCCTTGAGCCAGATCGGCCACCAGGTCTTCACCGTGTTCTATGCCCACCGAGAGGCGCAGCAACTGGGCGCTGATGCCCGCCGCCTGCTGCGCCGCCGGAGTCATGGCCCTGTGGGTCATGCTGGCCGGATGGGCCACCAGACTCTCCACCCCGCCGAGGGATTCCGCCACCGAGAAGAGGCGCAGCGCCGCGAGGAAGGCGCGCAGCCCCGTCTCGTTGCAATCGAGTTCAAAACTTAGCATGGCGCCGAAGCCGGACTGTTGACGGCGCGCAATCTCGTGGCCCGGGTGGCTCGGCAGGCTGGGATGATAGATTTTTTTGACCAGCGGCTGCTGCTGCAGGAAGGCCAGGATCCTGTCCGTATTCTCCTGATGGGCACGCAGGCGCGGCGCCAGGGTGCGCAGACCGCGCAGGGTGAGGTAGGAGTCGAAGGCGCCGGAGGTGAGCCCCAGACAGTTGGCCCACCACACCAGGGACTCGGCCAGCTCGGCCTCCTTGGCGATCGCGACCCCGCCCACCACGTCGGAGTGGCCGTTGATGTACTTGGTGGTCGAATGCACCACCACGTCGGCCCCCAGCGAGAGCGGCTGTTGCAGCAGCGGGGAGAGGAAGGTGTTGTCCACCACCACTTTGGCACCCACCTCATGGGAGGCGGCGGCGATGGCGGCCACGTCCACCACCCGCAGCAGCGGGTTGGAGGGGGTCTCTACCCACACAAGGGCCGGTTGCTGCGCCAGGGCCTCGGCGAGCGCCGCCTCGTCCCCCTGATCGACGAACTGCACCCGGTAGTGGCCCTTGGCCGCCAGGTACTCGAACAGGCGCCAGGTACCGCCGTAGCAGTCGTGGGGGGCGATCAGCAGATCCCCCGCCTTGAGCAGGGCCGTGGTCACCAGGTGGACGGCCCCCATGCCGGTGCCGGTCACCACGGCGCCGGCGCCCCCTTCCAGGGCCGCCAGGGCGTCCGCCAGATTGGTGCGGGTCGGGTTGCCCGAGCGAGCATAATCGTATTGACGAGGCTCGCCAAAGTCGGCAAAGGTGTAGTTGCTGGAGAGGTAGATGGGGGGCACCACGGCACCGTGTTGTGTGTCTGTCTCAATCCCGGTGCGTACCGCCAGGGTGGCCTTGTGGGTCATGTCACTCTCCTTGATGTGTTGCCGGAGCCGGTCCGCCTCGTGGGTCGTCCTGCCCCGCTCTCATTTGCGCAGGCCGGAGTGCCGGCCCATGGTGCATCACACTACGCCACCTTAAAAAAGCCGTCAACACTTCCAGACGTCTAAATGGCTTTGCTGTTGGATTGCCATTGAATTCCTTAAGGGTTAAAATCCGCGCTCACGGCCAAACGAGAACAGGTGGAACATGGGTACAGAGTGGAACGGCGACTACGTCAGCCCCTATGCGGAGCACGGCAAGAAGAGCGAACAGGTCAAGAAGATTACCGTCTCGATCCCGCTCAAGGTGCTGAAGGTGTTGACCGATGAGCGCACCCGTCGCCAGGTGAACAACCTGCGTCATGCGACCAACAGCGAGCTGCTCTGTGAGGCCTTCCTGCACGCATTCACCGGTCAGCCGTTGCCCTGTGACGACGATCTGCGCAAGGACCATCCGGACAGCGTCCCCGCCGAGGCCCGCGCCATCATGGAGGCGCTCGGCAAAGAGATCGAAGATTTCGACGCCGAGTAATCCGGTGGCCCATGGCACATAATCCCCCCTCTTCGATGACGCGGCCCGGTGCCGCGTCATCCCTATCTGCCCCCAGCCCGTTCAGCCTGCGCCGCTACCAGAGCGACATCAGCAGCCACAGCCATGACTTCGCCCAGCTGGTGATCCCCCTGGACGGCCCCCTCGAGATCGAGGTGCAGGGCCAGGGTCGTCGCCTCGCCCCTGGCTTTGCCTGCGTCATCGCCCCCGGTCTTCGCCACGACTACGCCGCCGACCCGGCGCTCTCCTTCCTGGTGCAGGAGAGCCACTGGCTGCCCGAGGCCCTTGGCGAGCGCCCCTTCATCCCCCTGGACGAGCCCCAGCGCCACTACCTCGCCTTCCTGCATCAGATGGTGCGTCAGGGTCGCCATGTAACCGGCATGGAGCAGGTCTGGCTGGGCCTCCTGGCCCAGGGTCAGGGCATGGGCCCCACCCTGGCCCCCCGCATGACAAGAGTGCAGCGCCACATCGAGGCCCACCTCGCCGAGCCTCTTGGCAACCAGCGGCTCGCCGCTGTTGCCTGCCTCGGCCAGAGCCAGTTCAAGCACGCCTTTCGCCAGCAGTTCGGCATGAGCGCCTCCCACTACATCCGCGGGCGGCGCATGGCGCTGGCACGTACCCTGCTGGCTCACAGTGCCCTGCCCATAGGCGAGGTGGCCAGCCGCTGCGGCTATCAGGATCAGGGCGCCTTCGCCGAGCGTTTCCTGGCCGAGACGGGCCTCACCCCCTCCCGCTGGCGCCAGCAAAACGGCCCGCAGCCATAACAGTCCGGCTCCTTGCCGAAGACAGGGGCTGCCGTTTCGAGGCATGCTGGAGCCAATGCAAGGTGTGTGAAAGGAGGAGCCAAGATGCAGACCATAAGCTGGCAGCAGTTCGAGATGGTGGAGCTGAGAGTGGGCACCCTGGTGCGGGTCGAGCCCTTCCCCGAGGCGCGCAAGCCCGCCTACAAGGTGTGGGCGGATTTCGGCCCCGAGCTCGGGGTGCGCAAGAGCAGCGCCCAGATAACGGATCTCTATCAGCCGGAGGATCTGGTGGGGCGCCAGATCGTCGCGGTGGTGAACTTCCCGGCCAAGCAGATAGGTCCCATCCAGTCGGAGTTTCTGCTGACCGGCTTCTACCGGGCCGATGGCGCCGTGGTGATGGCCATCCCGGAGCAGGCGGTGGAGAACGGCGCCAAGCTGGGTTGAGGCCCTGTGCCCCATAAAAGAGAAGAGGGGGGGCCCGGGGGGGGGGGGGGGGTTTTTTTGA
>NZ_JASATR010000023.1:0-75836 GCF_038440395.1 Aeromonas sp. OTU364 | reverse complement strand
TGCCGGGATGGCAAGGGTAAAACTGCAAAAAATGGCACTTTTTGCAGTTTGGTGGTTCAAGCGCCTATTTATCAAACAAAACGCCCCGCATAAGCGGGGCGTCAACGAGCAAGGGTGCGGATTTGCTACCTTTTTGACCAGAACTCCCGGGCAAAGGCGCGTACCTTTTCCCAGTCGGTGAATTCGATGTCCTGGCTGGTATCCGTACTGCCACCGGTGATCGTCATGATCAGCTGGATGATGCGGGTCTGCCACCAGTTGTAGCGGGAGTATCGCAGCGCACCGGCAAACACCCCCAGGGTCTTCGGCTTCCACGGCGAGAGACGCAGAAACTTCTTCATATAGGCATTGGTCTGCGGTGTCTGCTTCTCGGGCTTGCGCGCCGTCAGGTTGACACAGAAGAAGGCGGCGTTGGCCACTTCCAGCTGTTCATGGTGAGCATGAATAAAGCTGAGCAGACTGGGGTGGAAGTTGCCATAGCGGATGGAGGCACCGATCAATACCTTGGCATATTTGCTAAGGTTGCACATCGGCAGGCTGTGCAGATCCTGCATCACCACTTCGCATCCTGATATCTCCTCCAGCATGACATCCACAATTTTCCGCGTTTGCCCGTCCCGGGAAGAATAAAGCACCAAAATCTTGTCCATACCAACCTCAACTACGCCAGAATGCAGGAGTAAACAGTACCAGAAGTGTGAATATTTCCAATCGGCCAAACAGCATGGCGACCACCAGGATCCACTGTGCCGTCGCCGAGATATTGCCAAAGTTGCTGGAGACCTCGCCCAACCCGGGCCCCACGTTGGTGAAGGCGGCCGCCACAGCCGTGAACGCGGTCACCTCGTTCAACCCTGTCATCAGCAACAGCAGCATGAAGATGAAGAACAGGATGATGTAGGTGGCGAAGTAGCCCCACACCGCCTCGACGATCCGCTCCGGCACCGCGCGCCGCCCCAGCTTCAGGGTATAGATGGCCCGCGGGTGCACCAGCCGCTTGAGCTCGCGCATCCCCTGCAGGAAGAGGATCATGAAGCGCATCACCTTGATCCCACCCCCCGTGCTGCCGGCACAGCAGCCGATAAAGGCCGAGAACATCAGCAACATGGGCAGGAAGGAGGGCCAGTCGGCATAGCTGGTCGTGCTGTAGCCCGTGGTCGTGCCAAGGGAGACCGCCTGGAACAGGCCGTGGTTGAGCGCCTCCTGCCAGGTGGCGTAGTGACCATGGAACAGCAGGGAGACGAAGCAGATCAGCACCAGCACGCCCTGGATCCCCAGGAACACCTTCAATTCGGAGTCCCGCAGATAGCTGCTCAACCGCACTGGCTTGTGGGCGAACACCATGAAGTGCAGGGCGAAGTTGACGCTGGCCAGCAGCAGGAACAGCACGGTGATCAGGTTGATGGCCGGGCTGTTGAAGAAACCTATGCTGGCATCGTGAGTCGAGAAGCCGCCCACCGACAAGGTAGAGAAGGAGTGGCAGATGGCATCGAACAGCGTCATCCCCGCCATCCAGTAGGCCAGGGCACAGAGGGTAGTCAGCAACAGGTAGATGAACCAGAGCGCCTTGGCCGTCTCGGCGATGCGCGGGGTCACCTTGTTGTCCTTGACCGGCCCCGGGATCTCGGCGCGATAGAGCTGCATGCCCCCGATGCCCAGCAAGGGCAGCACGGCCACGGCAAGCACTATGATCCCCATGCCCCCCAGCCATTGCAGCAGCTGGCGGTAGAACAAAAACGCCTTGGGCAGGCTGTCCAACCCGGTCAGCACTGTCGCCCCCGTGGTCGTCAGGCCGGAGAATGATTCGAAGAAGGCCTCGGAGACCGACATGTTCGGCACGTCGCTGATGATGAAGGGGACGGCCCCCACACTGCCCAACACCACCCAGAACAGCACCACTATGAGGAAACCTTCCTTGGATCTGAGGTCTTTCTTATGATGGCGATTGGGGAACCAGAGCAGGGTGCCGAGCAGGAGGGCGATGAAGAAGGAGTTCACAAACTCGGCACCGCCCCCATCGCGATACCCAAAAGCAACCATCGCTGGCAGCAGCATGGTCGAGCTGAACAGCGCGACCAAGAGGCCAACGATACGAATGATGCTCAGAATCTGCATTCCGGCTCCCCCTTCAGGCTAAAAGAGCGATGGATTCTAGCCATCTAAGGGGCGAAGAGATACCCGGCCATGGGTTCGGTCTGTCATTTCCTGATCCACCTGACTCCAGATGGCCGCATTCCAGGCCACCTGCAGACGAACCTGCTGACCATAATCGGCGGCCAGCAACTGGCCCTGATGGGTCGAGATCAGGGCTTCCACCACCCCCATGTCGCCATAGTCGCAGCAGATAAGGGAAGGAGTTTGCTGGCGCTTGATGCAGGTCTCGAGCCGCTTGAGCGCCGCCCCCACCCCGCCGCCATAGGCCTTGACCAGGCCGCCGGTCCCGAGCAGGACGCCACCGTAGTAGCGCACCACCACGGCCGCGACCTCGCCGATACCGGCTCCCATCAGCTGGGCCAGCATGGGTTTGCCGGCTGTGCCCGAGGGTTCGCCGTCATCGCTGAAGCCATAGACCTGGCTGTCTTGCGGCGCCCCGGCGACGAAGGCCCAGCAATGGTGCCGGGCCGTCGGGTGCTGCCGCTTCACCTCGCCGATCCAGGCCTTGGCGGCCTCGACCGTCGGCGCATGGGCAATCAGGGTGATGAAGCGACTCTTCTTGATCTCCTCGCAAAGCTCCAGCGGCGCGGCCGGTATGGCATAGTCTGCGGCCATCAGAGCCCTGCTTGCCTGGTGAGGTTCTCCACCCCGTCCCCATGCAGAACCACGTTGTCCTCGATCCGGATGCCACCGAAGGGGCGCAGCGCCTCGACCTTGTTCCAGTTGACCCGTTTGCCCTGCTCGCCGCGGCGTAGCGGCTCCAGCAGGCTGTCGATGAAGTAGAGGCCGGGTTCTATGGTGAACACCTGACCCACCTCCATCACCCGGGTACAGCGCAAGTAGGGGAACTGCTCGGGCGCCGCCAGATGGGTACCCCGCTCGTCCTGCATGAAGCCACCGGCATCGTGCACCTGCAGGCCGAGGAAGTGGCCGAGCCCATGGGGGAAGAACACATTGGTCACCCCGGTGTGGATCATCTCGTCCACCGACATGTCCACCAGCTCGGTGGCCTGCAGCAAGCGCGCCAGTCTGTGGTGCATCTGCAGATGCAGCTCGCTGTAACGGCGACCGGGTTTGATTTCCGCGATGATCTCCTGCTGCTGGGCATCCAGCGCCGCGATGAGATCGGCAAACTCGCCCCGACGCCAGGCCCAGGTCCGGGTGATGTCGGAGGCATAGCCGTGATAATCCACTCCGGCATCGATGAGGAAAGAGTGGCGCTCCGCATCCGGCACCCGCTGGGTCGACAGATGGGTGTAATGAAGGATGGCCGCGTTGCGGTTGATGGCGACTATGTTGCCGTAGGGCGCCTCATTGGCCCCCTGCCCGACCGCCTTCATGTAGGCCAGGTTGATCTCGAACTCGCTCGCCCCCGCCATGAAGGAGTCCTTGGCCGCGATGTGGCCACGCACCCCGAGTCGATTCGCCGCCCGCAGACACTCCAGCTCATAGGGCGTCTTGTAGGCACGGTGGTAGTGCAGGTAGTTGAGCACAGCCTCCGGATTGGGCTGCCCCAGTCCCACCAGCTGGGCCACCTCGAGATGACCACCCAGATAGGCCCACTCCTGCTTATCGGCTGGCAAGTGCTCCGCCACCTGTTCCGGCCTGGTCAGGAAGCGGATGTCGAAGAAATCGACCCAGAAGGCATTGGGCAGATCCGCCACCTTGTGCCAGAAGTCCACCGGCCGGTAGAACAGCAGCACCGGCTTGCTCACCCCGTCCACCAGCAACCAGCAGTGGGGATTGTCCAGTACCGGCAACCAGGCCTTGAAGTGAGGATTGACCTTGAAGGGGTAATCCTGGTCGTCGAGGAAGATGCGGTGAGTCTGGCCTGAATGAATGGCCAGTCCGCTGAGCCCCTGCTGTTGCAGTATGTCGCGGGTGCGCTGCTGCAGGGTGTCGAGATGCTGGGCAAAAAGTTGACTGTAACTGCTCATGGCGTCCTGCTCCGGGCAAATGTGACTTCAGCATAACATCAAGCGAATCAGGGCTCGAGCCATCAGGCTGCCGCTTCGTGAGGTAACGCATGGGTCAGGGGGTTTTTGTTATGAAACGAAAACCTGCGGTTAACAAATAAAGAACAATTCAATACACTGCCGATAGACAGTAGATATCAGCAGTCAGGAACGATTCATGCAAAACCTTTGTCTGTGGAAACCGGATCAGGACAGGATGCAGCACTCCAACCTCCACCAGTTCATGGCCGAGGTCAACCACTTCCACGGCCTGCAACTGCGCAGCTACGCCGACCTCTATCAATGGTCGGTGGAGAAGACCACCCGTTTCTGGCCACTGGTGTGGCAGCACTGCGGTGTCAAGGGAGAGCTGGGCGACATAGTGGCGGAGAACCGCCAGGATATGCAGCGCGCCCGCTGGTTCCCCGACAGCCGGCTCAACTTCGCCGAGAACCTGCTGCGCCGCCAGGACGAGAGCCCGGCCATCATCTCCCGCATCGAAGGTAGCCCAAGCCAGACCTTGAGCTGGCGCGAGCTGGCAGATCAGGTCGCCCGGCTGGCTCAGTGGCTGCGCGGCCAGGGCATAGGCCGTGGCGACGTGGTGGCGGCCTATCTGCCCAATATTCCGGAAACCGTCGTTGCCATGCTGGCAACCAGCAGCCTCGGGGCGATCTGGACCTCCACCAGCCCCGACTTCGGCGAGGCCAGCGTGGTGGAGCGCTTCGGCCAGACCCGGCCGCGAGTACTGTTTGCCGTAGACGGCTATCGCTACAACGGCAAAGCTATCGACATTCAGCAGAAGGTCGCCAACGTGGTGAGCCAGTTAGGCAGCATAGAGCAGACGGTGATGATCCCCCTGCTCGGCAACCCGCTGCAGCTTGGTCACGACTGGCATCAGGTGCTGGCGAGCCAGCCGGACGCCAGCCTCCAGTTCGAGCCCATGGCTTTCAACGACCCGCTCTACATTCTCTATTCGTCCGGCACCACCGGCAAACCCAAGTGCATAGTCCACGGCATAGGCGGCACCCTGCTGCAGCACCTGAAAGAGCATCAGCTGCACTGCGACATCAAGCCGGGGGAGCGGATCTTCTACTTCACCACCTGCGGCTGGATGATGTGGAACTGGCTGGTGAGCGCCCTCGCCTCCGGCGCCACCCTGGTGCTCTACGATGGCTCGCCGTTTTACCCGGATGGCAACGTGCTGTGGGATCTCGCCCGCGACGAGCAGGTCAGCTTGTTCGGCACCTCGGCCAAGTATCTCGACGCGCTGCACAAACAGGGTTATGCCCCTATCAACAGCCACGATTTGCCGCACTTGCGGCTGATCTGCAGCACGGGCTCTGTGCTGTCGCCGGAAGGATTCGACTACGTCTATCAGCAGATAAAGCAGAATGTGCAGCTCAGCTCCATCTCAGGCGGCACCGATATCTGCTCCTGCTTCGTCATCGGCAACCCGCTCAGCCCTGTCTATCGCGGCGAGAGTCAGGGGCGCGGCCTTGGCCTCGCGGTGCAGGTGTTCAACGAGGCCGGCCAGCCGGTGCAGGGGGAGAAGGGCGAGCTGGTCTGCACCAAGCCCTTCCCGGCCCAGCCCATCTACTTCTGGGGCGACGAGAACGGCGACAAGTACCACGCCGCCTACTTCGAGCGCTTTGACAACGTCTGGTGCCACGGCGACTGGATCGAGCTGACCCCGACCGGCGGCATCCTCTTCTACGGCCGCTCCGACGCCACCCTCAACCCGGGGGGCGTGCGCATCGGCACCAGCGAGATCTACCGCTACGTGGAGCAGCTCGACGAGGTGGAGGAGAGCATCGTCATCGGCCAGCAGTGGCAGCAGGACGAGCGGGTAGTGCTGTTCGTCAAGCTCAAGGCGGGATGCAAGCTGGACGAGCAGCTGCGCGAGCGGATCCGCCAGCAGATCAAACGGCACTGCACCGCCCGCCACGTACCCGCCCGCATACTGCAGGTGGATGCCATTCCCCGCACCAAGTCCGGCAAGATAGTCGAGCTGGCGGTGCGGGAGGTGGTGCACAACAGGCCCGTCAACAACACCCATGCCCTCGCCGACCCCGAGGTGCTGAACCAGTATCGCGACAGGCCGGAGCTGGCCAGTTGATAACAAACTCACATCCATCGGAGGCGCCGCAAGGCGCCTCTCTTTTGCCCGTTTTGTGATGAGGAGCTTTTACTCGATATCTGTTAAACAAATGTTTTAAATAGGTGTTGAAAATGTCTCCTTTTGGATCAATAGTGAGCCTCGCCCCCTGCTGGGGAGAAAGGAGCAAAGCCCCCCACCGCGTGGGAACAAGGAGACACTCTCATGATCTACCAAGGCGAAACCCTGTCGGTCAGCTACCTCGAAAACGGCATTGCCGAACTGAGGTTTGATGCCCCGGGTTCAGTCAACAAGCTGGATCGCGCTACCCTGCTCTCGCTGAGCGAAGCGATCGCCGCATTAAAGCAACAAGCCGATTTGAAGGGTCTGATCCTCACCTCCGGCAAAGACGCCTTTATCGTCGGCGCCGACATCACCGAATTCCTGGAACTGTTCGATCTGCCGCAAGAAGATCTGCTCGGCTGGCTGAAAAAGGCCAACGACATTTTCAGCGCCATCGAAGATCTGCCGGTGCCGACCCTGTCCGCCATCAAGGGCCACGCCCTGGGCGGCGGCTGCGAGACCATACTCTCCACCGATTTCCGTCTGGCTGACACCAGCGCCAAGATAGGCCTGCCCGAGACCAAGCTCGGCATCATGCCGGGTTTTGGCGGCACAGTCCGTCTGCCGCGCCTCATCGGTGCCGACAACGCCCTGGAGTGGATCACCACAGGCAAGGATTACCGTGCCGATGACGCCCTCAAGGTGGGTGCCATCGACGCCGTGGTCGCCCCCGCAGCGCTGCAGAGCGCCGCCGTGCAGATGATGAGAGACGCCATCGCGGGCAAGCTGGACTGGCAGAGCCGTCGCGCCGCCAAGAAGGCGCCGCTGCGCCTCTCCAAGCTGGAAGCCATGATGAGCTTCACCACCGCCGCCGGCATGGTTGCCGCCGTGGCCGGAAAACACTATCCGGCGCCCATGACCGCAGTCAAAACCGTCGAGGCCGCCGCCGGCATGAGCCGCGACGAGGCGCTCAACGTCGAGGCGCAAGGTTTCATCAAGCTGGCCAAGACCGACGTGGCCAAGGCGCTGGTCGGCATCTTCCTGAACGATCAGCACATCAAGGCGCTGGCCAAGAAAGCCGCCAAGCAGGCGAACAAGGCCACCGGCCACGCCGCCGTGCTGGGTGCCGGCATCATGGGGGGCGGTATCGCCTACCAGTCCGCCAGCAAGGGCATCCCGGCGGTGATGAAGGACATCAACGAGAAGGCGCTGGCGCTTGGCATGGGCGAGGCCACCAAGCTGCTCAACGGCCAGCTCGAGCGCGGTCGCATCGACGGCATCAAGATGGGCCAGGTGCTCTCCGCCATCACCCCGACCCTCAGCTATGACAACGTCAAACATGTGGACGTGGTGGTCGAAGCCGTGGTCGAGAATCCCAAGGTGAAGGCCGCCGTACTGGGCGAAGTGGAAGGCATTATCGGTGACGACGCCGTGCTCGCCAGCAACACCTCCACCATCCCCATCTCCCTGCTGGCCAAAGGCCTGAAGCGCCCCGAGAACTTCTGCGGCATGCACTTCTTCAACCCGGTGCACCGCATGCCCCTGGTGGAGATCATCCGCGGCGAGCAGACGTCGGACGACACCATCAACCGCGTGGTGGCCTATGCCGCCGCCATGGGCAAGTCCCCTGTGGTGGTCAACGACTGCCCGGGCTTCTTCGTCAACCGCGTGCTCTTCCCCTACTTCTTCGGCTTCAACAAACTGGTTGCCGATGGCGCCGACTTCGCCGCCGTCGACAAGGTGATGGAGAAGGAGTTTGGCTGGCCCATGGGCCCCGCCTACCTGCTGGACGTGGTCGGCATCGACACAGGTCACCATGCCGGTGACGTCATGGCCCAGGGCTTCCCGGCGCGCATGAGCAAGGAAGGGCGCACCGCCATCGACGTGATGTATGAGGTGAGCCGCTTCGGCCAGAAGAATGGCAAGGGTTTCTACGCCTACGAGCAGGACAAGAAAGGCAAGCCGAAGAAGGTGGCCGATGCCGATGCCTACGAGCTGCTGGCCCCCATTGCCAAGGCGAAGCAGGAGTTCGACAAGGACGCCATCATAGCCCGCATGATGATCCCCATGATCAACGAGGTGGTGCTCTGTCTGGAAGAGGGCATTGTTGCCACGCCAGCCGAAGCCGACATCGCGCTGGTCTACGGTCTGGGCTTCCCTCCCTTCCGTGGTGGCGTGTTCCGCTATCTGGACACAATTGGTCTGGATCGCTACGTGGCCATGGCCGACCAGTATGCCGATCTGGGCCCGCTCTACCGCGTCAGCGACAAGCTGCGTGAGATGGCCGCCCAGGGCAAAACCTTCTACTGATTGCGGAAAGGAGATCCATTCATGAAAGACGTAGTCATTGTCGACTGTATCCGGACCCCCATGGGCCGGTCCAAGGGCGGCGCCTTCCGCAACGTGCGTGCAGAAGATCTGTCCGCGCACCTGATGAGCTCCATCCTGCTGCGCAACCCCAACCTCGACCCGAACGAGATCGAGGACATCTACTGGGGCTGCGTGCAGCAGACCCTGGAGCAGGGCTTCAACATCGCCCGTAACGCCGCCCTGCTGGCCGGCATCCCGAAACAGGTGGGGGCGGTCACCGTCAACCGCCTGTGCGGCTCCAGCATGCAGGCGTTGCATGACGCCTCTCGCGCTATCCAGGTCGGTGATGGGGATATCTTCATCATCGGTGGCGTCGAGCACATGGGTCACGTGCCCATGAGCCACGGCGTCGACTTCCACCCCGGCATGGCCAAATCGGTGGCGAAAGCCTCCGGCATGATGGGGCTGACCGCCGAGATGCTCGGCAAGCTGCACGGCATCAGCCGTCAGCAGCAGGACGAGTTTGCCGCCCGCTCCCATCGCCGCGCCCATGCCGCCACCGTGGAAGGACGCTTCGCCAGGGAGATCGTCGGGCTGGAAGGGCACGACGCCAGCGGCGCCCGCTTCTTCTACGACTACGACGAGGTGATCCGCCCGGAGACCACGGTCGACACCCTGAGCCAGCTGCGCCCGGTGTTTGACCCGGTCAACGGTACCGTCACCGCCGGCACCTCCTCGGCCCTGTCCGACGGTGCCGCCGCCATGCTGGTGATGAGCGCTGACCGCGCCAAGGCGCTGGGACTCACCCCCCGCGCCAGGGTGCGCGCCATGGCCATCGCCGGCTGTGACGCCGCCATCATGGGTTACGGCCCGGTGCCGGCCACCCAGAAGGCGCTCAAGCGTGCCGGTCTGACCGTCGGCGACATCGACCTGTTCGAGCTGAACGAGGCCTTCGCCGCCCAGTCCCTGCCCTGCGTCAAGGATCTCGGTCTGCAGGATCTGGTGGACGAGAAGGTAAACCTGAACGGCGGCGCCATCGCGCTGGGTCACCCGCTGGGCTGCTCCGGCGCCCGCATCTCCACCACCCTGATCAACCTGATGGAGGAGAAGGATGCCACCCTGGGGGTCGCCACCATGTGCATCGGCCTGGGTCAGGGTATCGCCACAGTGTTCGAGCGGGTGTGATCCAGGCGGCTCACGCCAGGCGTGAGCCGCCATTGTCTTGTTGGGGTCGGCCCGTCCGGCCCGTTGTCGAGTCTGTGGAGCGCGCCACACGGGGTGCGCTCCTGCCGTCGGAATCTGCGTGTTGGCCGGCCCGTTTGGGTCGGCCTTTTTTATTCCGTTATCCCGATCAGGGCCAATTCGGGGGCTATATTGCCCATAACTTCACATTAGAGGGGGGCCTTGCTTGCTTTTTGCTCCCCCGACAGGTTCAATCTGCACAAAAAAATGGGTGGATGCACATACATATGTCAACGAGCAAACAACTGCTTATCGTCGACGACGATCAGGAGATCCGCGAGCTGCTCAACGAATACCTGACCCGGGCGGGTTTCCAGGTATTGACGGCGGCAGGAGGCGACGAGATGCGCCAGCAACTCGCCCAGCACAGCCCGGACCTCATCATTCTGGACATCATGATGCCCGGCGACGACGGCTTTACCCTCTGCCAGCAGATCCGTCGCGACTCCCAGGTCCCCATCATCATGCTGACCGCTGCCTCCGATGAGGCGGATCGGGTGATCGGCCTCGAACTCGGCGCCGACGACTACATCGCCAAGCCGTTCAGCCCGCGCGAGCTGCAGGCCCGCATCAAGGCGCTGCTGCGCCGTGCCGAATTCCGCCAGCCGGAGAAAGAGAAGGAGCCGAGCCGCCGCCTGCGCTTCGCCGACTGGACCCTGGACACCCTGAGCCACCAGCTGACCCACGATGACGGCAGCCTGCTGGATCTCTCCGGCAGCGACGCCCTGCTGCTCGGCATGTTTCTGCAACAGCCCGGCGTGGTGCTGGACAGGGACACCATCTCCGATGCCACCCGGGGCCGCGAGAGCCTGCCCATGGAGCGCGGCATCGACGTGCAGATCAGCCGTCTGCGCCAGAAGCTGGGTGACAACGGCAAGAGCCCGCGCATCATCAAGACCATACGCGGCAGCGGCTACATGCTGATCGCGGAAGTACACGAGATCCCGTGAAAGGGGAGAGGCAAGCGGCGCGGCTCAGAGGCAGGGCCAGATGCTGACTGACAAGAGGCACGCAATCCCATGAGAAGTCGGCGATTCTGGCAGGCACTGATCCCCCGCTCCCTGCTGTCACGGATGCTGCTGTTGTTGCTGCTCGCCATCCTGCTCTCCCAGACCATACTCACCGGCATCTGGATGCAGCAGATCCAGAAGCGGGAGCTGGAGGGCATGCTCAGCACCACCCGCAACCTGGCGCTCTCCGCCGCCTCCACAGTCAACTTCTTCAAGTCCCTGCCGCTGCAGTACCGTCACATCGCCTTGGACCAGCTGCGCAACATGGGGGGAAGCCGCTTCTTCGTCTCCCTGAACGAGGAGGAGATCCACATCAGCGCCATCCCGGACAGCGAGCGCAAGACGCTGGTGCTGAAGGAGGTGGAGGAGGTGCTGACCCGCAAGCTCTCCGACGCCATGGCCATCAAGGTGGACTTCTCGCGGCCGGAAGAGCTGCACGTCTTCAACAACGACACCCTGCTGGCGGATCTGCCCTCCTCCTGGGCCCGCTACACCCTGTCGCTGGAGCCCATCAACCCGCCGGTGCTGGTGACCCAGATCGAGATAGAACCGGGGGAGTGGCTCTATCTGGCGGCCCTGCTGCCCGCCCCCTACATGACGCTGGATGACACCGTCATGCCGAGCAACCAGGTGCGCTTCATCGCCCTGATGACCGTCTTCCTCTGCTTCTTCACCTTCATGCTGGTGCGCTGGCAGACCCGGCCCCTGCGCCGGCTGGCCAAGGCGGCGGTCAACCTCGGCAAGGACATCGACCAGCCCTCCCTCAAGGAGGAGGGTGCCTCCGAGATAGTGGCGGCGACCCGTGCCTTCAACATCATGCAGCAGCGCATCCGCCGCTTCATAGACGACAGGGAGCGGCTGTTCAGCTCCATCTCCCACGATCTCAAGACCCCCATCACCCGGTTGCGGCTGAGGGTCGAGCTGCTCGACGACGAGGCCCAGATAGCCAAGTTCAACAAGGATCTGGACGAGCTGGAGCTGATGGTGAAGGGGGCGTTGCAGACGGTGAAGGAGACCGACATTCACGAGAACCTCGAGCTCATCGACATCAATGCCCTGCTGGAGCAGATGGCGGAGTCCATGAACCTGCACGAGGATCTGCTCACCATAGAGGGGCACTGCAAGTGGCCCTATCGCGGCAAGCTGCTGGCCCTCAAGCGCTGCATCGGCAACCTGGTGGACAATGGCATCAAGTACGGCCATAGGGTGCGCGTCATCCTGATGGATGACGAGGAGATGCTGATCCTCTTCATCATGGACGAGGGTCCCGGTCTGCCGGAGGATCAGTTCGAGCGCATCTTCGAGCCCTACTACCGCCTCAGCACGGATTCTGCCGGAACCGGGCTGGGTCTTGGCATAGCCCGCAACATAGCCCACGCCCACGGCGGCGATCTGGTGCTGGAAAATCGCCCCCAGGGCGGCCTGCAGGCCACCCTCTCCCTACCAAGGCAGTAAAGCTTATGAAGTGGTTGTCGTTTTCTGTCATCGCCCTGTTGTCCCTGCCCGTCGGCGCCTCCCAGCGTGTCGGGGTGCTGCACGGGTGGCGTGCGGTCGGCACCGGCCACTCTCCTTCCATCAAGGCAGTCACAGTATGAAGTTGTTCCCGTTTGCCATTGTCGCCCTGCTCTCCCTGCCCGTCGGCGCCTCCCAGGTGGAGGTGTTGCACTGGTGGACCTCCGGCGGCGAGGCCAAGGCGGTAGAGGTACTCAAGTCGGAATGGGCCGAGCAGGGCAACCAGTGGAACGACTTCGCGGTGCAGGGCGGCGGCGGCAAGAGCGCCATGACGGTGCTGAAAAGCCGGGCGCTGGCGGCCAACCCGCCGGAAGCGGCACACCTCAAGGGGTATGAGCTGCACGAGTGGGCCAGCCTGGGTTTCCTGCGCGACCTCAGCCCCATGGCCGAGCACCTCGGCTGGTACCCGCAACTCTCCCCCATGGTCCGTGACACCCTCAGCCAGAACGGCGCCCTGATGGCGGTGCCCACTGGCATCCACAGAGTCAACTGGCTGTGGCTCAACCGCAAGCTGTTCGAGCGGCTGGGGCTGACGCCCCCCGCCGACTGGGCCCAGTTCGTGGCGGTGGCGGACAAGCTCAAGGCGCAGGGCGTCACCCCGCTGGCCATCGGCAACGAACCCTGGCAGCTGGCGGTGTTGTTCGAGACAGTGGCGCTAGGTGAAGGGGGCAAGGCCTTCTATCGCAAGGCCTTTCTGGAGCAGGACAGCGCCACCCTGACCGGCCCCGACATGGTGCGGGTGCTGACCCGATTCCAGCAGCTGCGCGCCTATGTACCGGAAAAATACGCCGGCCTGAAGTGGCACCAGGCCACCAACCTGCTGGAGAGCGGCGGCGCAGCCATGCAGATCATGGGGGACTGGGTGAAGGGGGAGCTGAGCGCTGGCAACTACAGACCCGGGGAGGACATCGACTGCCTGCCAAGCCCGGGGAGCCAGGGCCTCTTCAGCTACAACCTGGACTCCATCGCCATGTTCAAGCAGCGGGATCCGGCCCAGCTGCAGGCCCAGGGCGAGCTGGCCCGCCTGCTGATGACACCGCGCTTCCAGGAGGAGTTCAACCGGGTGAAGGGCTCCATCCCGGCGCTCACCAAACCGGACATGAGCAAGTTCGATCGCTGCGCCATCCGCTCCTATCAGGACTTCCTCCACGCCGAGCAGCAGGACAACCTGCTGCCCAGCATGGCGGAGGGGATGGCGGTTCCGACCAATATGCGCCAGGGGATCATGGATGTGCTGAGCAGCTTCTTCAACGACCCCAACGCCAACCCGGAGCAGACGGCGCAGCAGCTGGAGCGCGCCATGCGCTCGACCCGCTCGGGCGCGGAGCAGAAATGACAAAGGCGGACATCGTCCGCCTTTGTGGGTGAATCGTCATCCGATTCAGGATTGATCGTTCTCGTCCTCATCCTCGTCGTAGTAGTCGCTGAGCTCGATCCAGAGCCCCAGCCCTATCATCACCATGGACCCGAACCAGGTGCCGGTGTTTCCGATCGGGCTGCCCAGCACTATCATGGCGAACGACAGGAACCCCATGCCTGCGTAGGCTTGCAATCTGCCGTAGGAGACCTGCATATTCACACCTCCTTGTTGAATATGGTTCAATTTTTATATTACTCATCGGGCAAGGTCTGGATAGAGCCGGATCACACTTTGGTTACATATGCTGCTCGAAGACCCTGATGTTTGATTATTTTTTCGCCTTGAGTATCATTGGCAGCTGAATTGGTTGAAGGTTGATTATTGATGAGTGCTTTATTCTGCGATGCAACTCATGAGTTGGACGCAATCGGGCTTCGTTGCCCCGAGCCAGTGATGATGGTTCGCAAGAAAGTGCGGCTGATGGCCGAAGGCGAGACCCTGCTGGTCAGTGCCGACGATCCTTCCACCACCCGCGACATCCCGAGTTTCTGCCGCTTCATGGATCACACCCTGATCGCCAGCGAGACAGAGCAGGCCCCCTATCGCTATCTGATCCGCAAGGGTCAATGAGCCCCTGTACCGGAGCAATCCATGACGATTACCCGAATCGGCACCACGGCCCGCTGGTCTGATGTTGTCATCCACAACGGCACCCTCTATGTGGTGGAAGTCCCCGCCACCGACGAGGCCGACATCCACCAGCAGACCCGCGAAGTGCTGGCGAGCCTGCAACGCCTGCTGGAGGCCAACGGTTCCGGGGTCGACAAGATCCTGATGGCCAACATCTATCTCAAGGACATTGGCGACATCGCCGCCTTCAACGCCCAGTGGGATGCCTGGATCCCGGCAGGCACAGCACCCGTTCGCGCCTGCGTGCAGGCCCGCCTGGCCCACGAAGGCTACAAGGTGGAAGTGCAGCTGACTGCCGCCGTCTAAACAAAGCAGGATGCCTGGCTCCCCTGATGCCGACACAGCACCCGTTCGCACCTGCGTACAGGCCTGTCTGGCCCACGAAGGCTACAAGGTGGAAGTGCAGCTGACTGCCGCCGTCTAAGTCGAGCGGGATGCATCCCCGGTCTTTCTCCCGCAAGGGGAGAAGGGAGCAAAGAGCGCCGATACCATCGGGCCACGGCACCCATAGCAAAAGGCCCCGCCAGTAATGGCGGGGCCTTTTCGTTACCGGTAACCGGGCGACTTAGGCAGTCGGGGTCAGGGTGATGGTCACCCGACGGTTCTGGGCCTTGCCGGCGGCTGTGCTGTTGGTGGCAACCGGCTGATCCGGGCCCACACCGCTGGTGGAAATGCGGCTGCCGGTCACGCCCTGACCGATCAGCTGGGCGGCGACGGCGTCGGCACGCTGGGCGGAGAGCTTCATGTTCAGCTCGCGGGAGCCGGTGCTGTCGGTGTGACCGACCACGTTCAGGCGAGTCTTGTCGAACTCGGCCACCACCATGGCCACGCCGGACAGGGTGTTGGCACCGGCGGCTTTGAGCTGGGCGCTGGAGCTGTCGAAGGTGACGTTGTTCGGCATGTTGAGGATCAGCTGATCACCGTTGCGGGTCACGCTGACGCCGGTACCCTGCAGCTTCTCGCGCAGCTTGGCTTCCTGCACATCCATGTAGTAACCGATACCGCCACCTAGGGCCGCACCGGCGGCCACGCCGGTCAGGATCCCCTTCTTGCGATCCCCCTTGCTGGAGGAGAGCGCACCCACGGCAGCGCCGGTGGCGGCACCGGCCAGTGCGCCCCAGGCGCCCTTGGAGGTCTGGGATTCACCGGTATAGGGATTGGTGGTGCAGCCTGTCATGGCGACGGTCAGGGCAAGTGCAGGAACCAGTTTCTTGAAATGCATGAAAAAACCTCTGAAAAAGAACGACTCTAGCCAATGGCCGCGCATTCTACCCCAGAGAGGCGCCAGAGTGTGACGCGCACATTGCGGATATGAACAAGGGGGCCAAAGCCCCCCTGTGTCATGCCGTGAACGGCAGCTGCCTGCCCGGGCAGGCCGGACATCAATATTTGATGTCGCGCGCCTCGTCACGCCCTTCCTGCTTGTTGTCGCGATGCTCCTGACGGCAATCGGCATTGCCCACCAGGCCTTCGCGGCACTCCTGCTTGGCGTCGCGGGATTCCTGACGGGTATCCTGACGCACATCGCGCGCTTCGCGACGCTCCTGGGCCTGTTTGGTTGCCTGTGCAGGCAGGGCAGCCAACAAGGCGGTGGCTGCAAGCAGCGCGAATACGGTCTTCTTCATGGTGGCTCCTTGGCTAAATGAAATACACCGGCTTGGGATGTCTAAATTATACATTGGGCTCAAGATAACCGCCGGACGGGCGCCAGCAGGGCGACCCGACAGGGAGGCGGCTTGTCGGGATCAGTATTTGACGTCGCGGGCCTCGTCGCGGTTCTCTTGCTTGTTGTCGCGGTTGTCCTGACGGCAATCGGCATTGCCGACCAGGCCCTCACGGCACTCCTGCTTGACGTCACGGGATTCCTGACGACCGTCCTGGCGGATGTCGCGGGCGTCCTGGCGCTGCTCACCCTGATTGGTGGCTTGAGCCGGCACGGCGGCGAACAGGGTGCAGGCGGTCAGAAGGGCGGCGCTCAGGCGGGATACGGAAATAGTCATAAGGACTCCAATGTAAGTTAATGCGGCAGCCTGGTTCGGCTGCCGTCATGGAAGATGGGTTCGGCGAGCCCCTGCTCTCGAATCAATATTTGATATCGCGAGCCACGTCGCGTGCCTCTTGCTTGTTGTGGCGGTGTTCCTGGCGACAGTCGGCGTTACCCAGAAACTCCTCCTGGCGGCAATCCCGCTTCTGTTCGCGGGATTCCTGACGGACATCCTGACGCAGATCCCGAGCCTGGCGGCGCTGCTGGGCTTGTTCGGTTGCCTGGGCCGGCAGGGCCACCGACAGGGTACAGCCGACCAGCAAGGCTGACAGCAAGGCGCTGCGAGCCGGGTGAGGAGTTGAAATGTTCATGACGAGGCTCCCTGGTTGATCGGGCTGAGGTCTGTGGTGCTGGATCAGTATTTGACGTCGCGGGACTTCTCGCGCACGTCCTGTTTCACTTCACGCTTGTCCTGACGGCACTCGTAGTTGTCCTTATTGTTGGCCTGACGACAATCTACCTTGGCCTCATGGATTTCGGGACGGACTTCCTGGCGCACGTCGCGGGCATCCTGACGATCGGCCGCCTGGGCGGGCAGGGTCGCCAGCAGGGAGCAACCCGCCAGGATCAGGGTGCCGAGGGTGCGGTGGCGAAATGAATTCAGTGACATGGGACTGCCTCGTTGATGGGGACTTCGATTTGGATACAGCAATCTTGAACAGGAATTACTGTATCCCGGCTGTACCGGGCGCCGAAAAGCGGGCCCCAGGCCCCGCTGGCAGGGGGCCTGACGGGGCGGGCTTCTAGAGGATCGTTCACCAGGCCCAGCGCCCGCATGGCGGCGCGGCAGAGGAGGCTGCCGACCGAGGTAAAATCGAGCCGCGTGAACGCCCTCACCATGGCGTCAGATCCTGGCAAGCTGGCCTCTAATCCCAAGTCCAGAAAGGAAGAAGGGAGGCTGTTGGCCTCCCTGCTTGTTCCGCTCCCGATTTAGCCTTGCTGGCACTCGGCGTGACAGGGGCAGGTCACCAGATGATCGTTCACCATGCCCACCGCCTGCATGAAGGCGTAGCAGATGGTGCTGCCGACGAAGGTGAAGCCGCGTTTCTTGAGGGCCTTGGACATGGCATCCGACTCCTTTGATGTGGCCGGAATGTCGCCGTTGCCCTGGCGCTGGTTGACGATGGGGGCGCCGCCCACGAAGCCCCACAGATACTCCACGAAATCGATGCCTTCCGCCTCCAGCGCCAGATAGGCGCGGGCGTTTTTGATGATCGACTGCACCTTGAGCCGGTTGCGGATGATGCCGCTGTCTTGCATCAATCTCTCCACATCCTGCTCGTCGAACTGCACGATGCGCAGCGGATCGAAGTCGGCATAGGCGCGATGGTAGCTCTCAGTGCGCTTCAGAATGGTGATCCAGGAGAGCCCCGCCTGCTGACCGTCGAGGCAGAGCTTGGCAAACAGCTCCCGCGGGTCACGGACCGGCCTGCCCCACTGCTTGTCATGGTATTCGATGTATTCCGGGTCTTTGGTCACCCAGGCGCAGCGCAGTTCCATTTCCTCTCCCTTGTCATTTCATCAGCCATCGGCAGGCCGCTTCCGTCGGCGACATCATAGGGCAAGCGGCGGCATAGCCCCACTAATCCTCTGTAATTTCGCCTATTATCCGACCATGCCAGACGGTATACTCCCTCGGTTCACATTCAGCAAATCTTGCTCTGATTTCATTTCGCGCGAAAAACACTATGCAAAAATTCGATGTCAAAACCTTTCAGGGCCTGATCCTGCAGTTGCAGGACTATTGGTCCCGCCAGGGCTGTACCATCATTCAGCCGCTGGATATGGAAGTGGGTGCCGGTACCTCCCACCCCATGACCTGCCTGCGCGCCCTGGGCCCGGAGCCCATCGCCTGCGCCTACGTACAACCGTCCCGCCGTCCGACTGACGGCCGCTACGGCGAGAACCCGAACCGCCTGCAGCACTACTACCAGTTCCAGGTGATCATCAAGCCTTCCCCCGACAACATTCAGGAACTCTATCTCGGCTCCCTGAAAGAGCTGGGCATGGATCCCGAGATCCACGACATCCGCTTCGTGGAAGACAACTGGGAAAACCCGACTCTGGGTGCCTGGGGTCTGGGCTGGGAAGTGTGGCTGAACGGCATGGAAGTGACCCAGTTCACCTACTTCCAGCAGGTTGGCGGCCTCGAGTGCAAGCCGGTCACCGGCGAGATCACCTACGGTCTCGAGCGTCTGGCCATGTACATCCAGGGCGTAGACAGCGTCTACGATCTGGTCTGGTCTGACGGCCCCCTGGGCAAGACCACCTACGGCGATGTCTTCCACCAGAACGAAGTGGAGCAATCCACCTACAACTTCGAACACGCCGATGTGGAGTTCCTGTTCCACTGCTTCGAGCAGTACGAGAAGGAAGCCCAGCACCTGCTGGCACTGGAAAAACCGCTGCCGCTGCCTGCCTACGAGCGCATCCTCAAGGCCGCTCACTCCTTCAACCTGCTGGATGCCCGCAAGGCCATCTCGGTCACCGAGCGTCAGCGCTACATCCTGCGCATTCGCACCCTGACCAAGGCCGTGGCCGAGGCATACTACGCCTCCCGCGAAGCGCTGGGCTTCCCTATGTGTCAGCGCACAGAGAACAAGCAAGGTTAAGGAACGGACATGGCACAACATACATTTCTGGTAGAGATCGGCACTGCTGAGCTGCCGCCCAAAGCCCTGCGCTCCCTGGCCGAAGCCTTTGCCGACAACCTCAAAAGCGAACTGACCAAGGCCGATCTGGCCTTCGGCGACGTCGAGTGGTTTGCCTCCCCGCGCCGTCTGGCGCTGAAAGTGAGCGAGCTGGCCAGCGATCAGCCGAGCAAGAGCGTCGAGAAGCGCGGCCCGGCCGTGTCCCAGGCGTTCGATGCCGATGGCAAGCCGACCAAGGCCGCCGAAGGCTGGGCCCGTGGCAACGGCATCACGGTCGAGCAGGCCGAGCGTCTGGTCACCGACAAGGGCGAGTGGCTGGTTCACACCGCCAAGGTCGAAGGCCGTCCTGCCAAAGATCTGCTGGGCGAGCTGGTTAGCCAGGCACTGGCCAAGCTGCCCATCCCCAAGATGATGCGCTGGGGCGACAAGACCATCCAGTTCGTGCGTCCGGTCTTCACCGTGACCCTGCTGCTGGATGGGGATCTGGTTCCCGCCCACATTCTGGGTATCGACTCTGCCCGCACCATCCGCGGTCACCGCTTTATGGGCGAGAGCGAGTTCACCATCGACAACGCCAGCCAGTACCCGCAGATCCTGCAGGAGCGCGGCATGGTGATTGCCGATTTCATGGCCCGCAAGGCCAAGATCAAGGCTGACGCCGAAGCGGCCGCTGCCGCCTTCGGTGGCGTGGCCGATCTGGACGACGCCCTGCTGGAAGAGGTCACCGCCCTGGTCGAGTGGCCTGTGGTGCTGACCGCCAACTTTGAAGAGAAGTTCCTGGCCGTTCCGGCTGAAGCGCTGGTGCACACCATGAAGGGTGACCAGAAGTACTTCCCGGTCTACGACAAGAACGGCAAGCTGCTGCCGAAGTTCATCTTCGTCACCAACATCGAGTCCAAGGACCCGAGCCAGATCATCAGCGGCAACGAGAAGGTGGTGCGCCCTCGTCTCTCTGACGCCGAGTTCTTCTTCAAGACCGACCTCAAGCAGACCCTGGCCTCCCGCCTGCCGCGCCTCGAAACCGTGCTGTTCCAGCAACAGCTGGGCACCGTCAAGGCCAAGGTCGAGCGCATCGAGACCGTCGCCGGCTTTATCGCCGAACGTATCGGTGCCAACGTGGCTCAGGCCAAGCGTGCCGGTCTGCTCTCCAAGTGTGATCTGATGACCAACATGGTCGGCGAGTTCGCCAGCACCCAGGGTGTCATGGGGATGCACTACGCCCGTCACGACGGCGAAGACGAAGTGGTGGCCGTGGCCCTCAACGAGCAGTACATGCCGCGCTTCGCCGGTGATGCCCTGCCGTCCGCTCTGGAAGCCTGCGCCGTGGCGCTGGCCGACAAGCTCGACACCCTGGCCGGTATCTTCGGCATCGGCATGCTGCCCAAAGGCGACAAGGATCCATTCGCCCTGCGTCGCGCCGCCATCGGTGCCCTGCGCATCATGACCGAGAAGCAGCTGGATCTGGATCTGGTTGAACTGGTTGAAGAAGCGGTACGCGTCTACGGCGACAAGCTGACCAACAACACCGTCGTCACCGACGTGGTCGACTTTATGCTGGGGCGCTTCCGCGCCGCCTATCAGGACGAAGGCATAGGTGCCGATGTGGTGCTGGCCGTGCTGGCCCGCCGCCCGACCCGTCCGCTCGACTTCGATCGCCGCGTCAAGGCCGTCAGCCACTTCCGCAGCCTGGATGCCGCCCTGGCCCTGGCTGCCGCCAACAAGCGCGTGAGCAACATCCTGGCCAAGGTCGAAGGCGAACTGCCGACTGCCGTCAAACCGGAACTGCTGGTCGATGCCGCCGAGAAGGCGCTGGCCACCCAGGTTGCCGAACTGCAAGCCGAACTGGCCCCGCTGTTCGCTGCCGGTGACTATCAGGCTGCCCTCACCCGTCTGGCCGCCCTGCGCGAGCCGGTCGATACCTTCTTCAACGAAGTGATGGTGATGGCCGACGACGAGGCCCTCAAGGCCAACCGTCTGGCGCTGCTGAACAACCTGCGCAACCTGTTCCTGCAAGTAGCGGATATTTCACTGCTGCAGTGATGTTGGTTGAGTTAGTGATATTAAAAACGGCGCCGTTAAGGCGCCGTTTTTATTGAGTCCTTACAAATACATTTAACATTCACTAATAAAAAAGCGGTTTAATGGTGAAGAAATAATTAATAGATCTACCTAATTGGTCCTCCAATGTGATGTAGATTGCCAGTTAGTTGGTCTGAGTTGGTGTCTCCATGACAACTTCCATTGACTGGCTTTTCATCACTCTTAGGGGAATGAAATTCATAACGAATCGTTTGAAACATCCAAGGTCAATATAATCTCTAAGGGCTTTTGTAAACTCTTGTATCTCAGAAAACTTATTTTTAAGGTGCCTATCATATTCGAGCCTTAGCCCTGTTAATTCCCACTCCTGCTCACCTTGGGAGGCTTTTCTAATCTCTATATCTAGCCTGGCTCTTTGTTCTAGCATTGACGCAAGTTGCGCATGATGCGAGTTCAATGCAGTGGTTTGCATTCGGATTAAAAAAAGCTCTGTAGGTCTAAATTTTGCTGGTGTATAAAGTAACGTATTTTCGTAATCTTGAAGCAAAGCAAGACCATTCAATGTGAATTTCCCCCGAGAAGATAACCCATCAATTTCATTATTTAGAACACCTATATTAACTTGACATCGCATTATATTAGATTCAGTTAGATGATGGATTTGCATTCTAGTCGATTTGTTATAGCTTAATTTATTAAAAAATCCCGAGAGAAGCGATACAAATATCGTAAGTATTGCTCCGACCAACGCACCTAATAAAGCAGCAAAGATCGTGAGGTATAAGTTTGATGTTTTTAATTGCTCTGATAACTCAACAAAGAACTGCCTTATAAATTCTACAATATCCATAATTACTACTCACATCCCTGAATAGATTTAATAAAAACACATTAACACAATTAAAAAATGTGACACCCACCAATTTTTCTCTCATCCGAGCAGCCCGTAGGTTCGATTAGCCGTCAGGCGTAATCGGACGTCGCGTAAATCTATTCTCCCGCTATCACGGCCACCCGAATTTCTCCCTCAAAAAGCTGGGAAAAAAGCTGGGACAAAAAGCTGGGACACCCACCTCATCCCAGCAGATGATGGATTCTCCCGCCATAATGGCCAGCCGAATTTCCCCCTCCGGCTGGCCAACCCTGACTCGCGGCAATAGCCGGGACAAATGCACCTCGATCGTCCGATTACGCTGCGCTAATCGAACCTACAGATCCTTTGTCAACGCGGCAATAACCTGCTCCACACTCTGGGTGACCGACAGGATGGCGCTATCCAGTACCAGACGCTCACTCTCCCAGGGCTGATAGTCGCGGTTGACACCGCCTGCCAATCCGGCAACGCCAGCCCCTCGATATCCACGGTCCTGTTCTCGACCCGCTCGCTGTGCAGCTTCGGATTGGAGCAGACGACCTCGACATCGAGACAAGGCACCCCGACCGAGAGGGCAACGTCGTGGTAAGCATCTCGGGTGAGCTGTATGGGGTTAACGGAATCCGTGATGACGGTCGAGCCAAGTGTCAGGTTCTCTCTGGCCAGCTCATAGGCGACAAAATAACCGGCGGGCCCCATCTCTTCACCCGTCCGTTCAGCGGCGCGAATGGCCTGCTCTATGGTATCAATACGCAGATAGACGGCGCCCAGTCGCTTGGCCAAGGCTCGCGCTATGGTGCTTTTTCCGCTGCGCGGCGCCCCACCGAGTGACCCCTGCCGCGTTCGGGTATGGGCATGGGAAGCTGCCGCTGTTAGGGTATGACCATCAATTAATCGACGACCGAGGCGCTATGCAACGCAAGACTCTGGCTATGTTGCTGGCCACCCATCTGCTGGTGGGAGCGGCCGGCTTTGCCGTCGGCATCTATACCCTGCCGATCCTGATAGCGCCTGCCGCACCGAGCAGTGAACAGGTGACAGCCAGTCAGCAACAGGCAAAAGCTGGGACACCCATCTCATCCCAGCAGATGATGGATTCTCCCGCCATAATGGCCAGCCGAATTCCCCCCTCCGGCTGACCAACCCTGACTCGCGGCAATAGCCGGGACAAATGCACCTCGATCGTCCGATTACGCTGCGCTAATCGAACCTACAGATCCTTTGTCAACGCGGCAATAACCTGCTCCACGCTCTGGGTGACCGACAGGATGGCGCTATCCAGTATCAGGCGCTCCCTGTCACAGGGTTCATAATCGCGTGTGATCACCGCCTGCCAATCCGGCAACGCCAGCCCCTCGATATCCACCGTCCGGTTTTCGACCCGTTCGCGGCGCAGCTTCGGATTGGAGCAGACGACCTCGACATCGAGACAGGGCACCCCGACCGAGAGGGCGATGGCGTGGTAAGCATCCCGGGTGAGCTGTATGGGGTTAACGGAATCCGTGATGACGGTCGAGCCGAGTGTCAGGTTTTCTCTGGCCAGCCCATAGGCGACGACATAACCGGCAGGCCCCATCTCGTTATCCGCCTGCTCAGCGGCACGAATGGCCTGCTCTATGGTATCAATGCGCAGATGGACGGCGCCCAATCGCTTGGCCAGGGCTCGCGCTATGGTGCTTTTTCCGCTGCCCGGCGCCCCACCGAGTGACCCCTGCGGCGTTCGGGTATGGGCATGGGAAGCTGCCGCTGTTAGGGTATGACCATCAATTAATCGACGACCGAGGCGTTATGCAACGCAAGACTCTGGCTCTGTTGCTGGCCACCCATCTGCTGGCGGGAGCGGCCGGCTTTGCCACCGGCATCTATCTGCTGCCCATCCTGATAGCGCCTGCCGCACCGAGCAGTGAACAGGTGACAGCCAGTCAGCAACAGGCGACCTTTAACGGCACCTTTCGCCGGGATCTGAAAGACAGCGATCGGCTGCACTGGGGGGAAGGCAAGGTGAGCATAGGACCGGACGCCATCAGCCTGATGGGCAAGCTGGCGCCGGGCCCCGATTACCAGCTCTATCTGTCGCCCGCCTTCGTCGAGACCGAGGCGGACTTCGCCCGCCTGAAGCCGCAGATGGTGCATGTCGGGTCGGTGAAGACCTTCGACAACTTTATCGTGCCGCTCCCCGCCGGAGTCGACCCGGCCCGTTACGACACCGTGATTGTCTGGTGTGAAACCTTCGGACAGTTCATCACCTCGGCCCGTTATCGGGAATGAGAGCCCGCCACCAAGCGCGTCTCACAGGCATACCGCCAACGAGCCCAATACAGAAGGCGCCCGACGGGCGCCTTCTGATGATCGGCAGCGACACCACCGACCTGTTGCACAGAATGTCTTACTCCACTGGCGCCATCAGGTGCTGATAAGGGGTGCCAGACCACATGATGTAGGGGGCCGAGGTATCTGGATCTGCACCCTTCGGATACATGTCGTAGAAGGCATCATCCGCCCCGACGATCATCACGTGGGGCCCGGTCTGCAACCAGTTGTTGCTGGTGGTGGGCTGGGTCGCGTAGGGGTCGGTGTTGCTGGCATCGGTGCCGCCCTTAAGCATGTACATGAAGCCGATCTTGCCCTTGGGCGGCATCTCGTGGCTGATCCAGGCATGGGCCCAGGCCATCGCCGCCGCGTCCATGCACATGGGATCCGGCCCCGGCGTGGCCGGGTTGTCTGGCATGCAGGTGAAGCCATTGCCGCCCTCGCGCAGGGTGCGCATCTTGCCGTCCGCCCCCATGGCCACTATGGTGGCGCCGGCTCCGACCTTGACGGGGGCAGCCGCCATGGCACTGGCGATCATTGCCTCGTCTGTCATGGCTGGCATACCGGCCTTCTCTTCGGCCTGAACCGGCGTGGTCATGGTGATGGCCGCGAGCACGCCCAGGGCCAATAGGTGTTTGCACATAACATCTCTCTCCCAATTGGGTGAATACGATGCAAAACAGGATCACGCACGGCCTGACTACCATGGCGGCCGTGCTGCCGGGCGCAGCTGTCTGGTGGATGGACGGGGTGATCGAAAGCTGGCAGCCGGAGACAGTGACTCGCGGGCGCCATCTGTCTGACTATAGCCCCTCCAGGTCCCTGAGCCGGGCGGCACAAAAACAAGGCGCCACCCGGGCGCCTTGTCGATAGAGAGTCGGAAGCCTCAAAAACCTGCAAAACAAAAGCTGGGACAAAAGCTGGGACACCCACCTTTTTGACAACTAGTAAAAGCTAGGACACCCACCTTTTTGACAACGACATAGCCAAAAGCTGGGACACCCACCTTTTGACAACGACATAGCTGGCTGCTTGGCTTGATGCATCACTGCCGAGGAGGTTTCCATGACCATCGCCCGTTCACGCCAGATCAGCCTCGCCGATACGCCCTACTACCACGTGGTGAGCCGCTGTGTCCGGCGTGCCTTTCTCTGCGGCCAGGATGATCACTCAGGCCAAAGCTACGAGCACAGGCGCCAATGGGTTGCCGACAAGCTGGGCCAGCTGTCGCAGGTCTTTGCCATCGGCATCTGCGCCTATGCCGTGATGAGCAATCACTATCACCTGGTACTCAAGGTACAGGCCAACATGGCCCATGAATGGAGTGAACATGAGGTGGCTGAACGCTGGTCACGCCTGTTTCAATGGCCCTTGCTGGTGCGGCGATGGTATCAGGGGGAGGAACTGATAGCACCCGAGCTGGACGTCGTGCACCAGCTGATCGCCCAGTGGCGTGAGCGTCTCCATTCCATCAGCTGGCTGGTGCGTTTGCTGAACGAGTCGCTGGCCCGCCAGGCCAATCAGGAAGATGGCTGCAAGGGCCACTTCTGGGAGGGGCGCTTCAAAAGCCAGGCCCTGCTCACCGAGTCGGCACTGCTGGCCTGCATGACCTATGTCGACCTCAATCCTATTCGGGCTGGCATCGCAACCACTCTGGAGGGGAGCGACTTTACCAGCGTCCAGCAACGTATCGAGCAAACCGCTGAGCTAGCCACAAAGCTCCCCTTGCTGCTGCCCTTTGCAAGAGAAGGTAAGCCAGAGGCACTCCTCTGCTATTTTTCCGATTATCTGGCGCTGGTGGATTGGACAGGACGAGCCATTCGCCTCGATAAGCATGGCCATATCCCGCATCATCTCGCACCTGTACTCCAGCGCCTGGGCATAGAAGAGGGACAATGGTTGGGGCAAGTCACCCTGTTTCGGCGTCACGGTATCCGGGCGATTGGTGACAAGCTTTGCTGCCAGCGCTACGCGGTCCATTGTGGCCAGACGCGATGTTACCAACCCAACCCTTGATATCTTAAAAACTCGCGACTTCACTACCAATCAATCGATGACAGCGGCCCTCGTTGGCGTTGCACGGGCCCTGATTGCCCACTGGCAGCCACTGACGCTCGTTCAAGCTCACAGCTAGCACTACCGCCACCGTTTCATACCTTCGAATCAGTCTGCACATGAGCGGAGCTTTCAAGTTATCCGCCATTTCCCATCAGGTGGGTGTCCCAATTCATTCAATTCATTTCCTCCCAATTCAGGGAGGAGCAGATGCCAATCTTCCGCTGTCTTTCGGTGGGGTTTTGCCTTGGAGGTAATGGATTGGATGGCAAAGGAATATGGCTTTCTGCGTCGTCATTCAGCCCCGGTTAATATCTTCAGGCCAGGGGTCTATATAATGTTGAAATATCTGCCATTGGATTGGCCGGAATAGCTGACGGGCAATTGACAGATCAATATATTGGCTGCATTTCAATATGCATCACTGCAAAGGGCATTTTCATGAAACGTCACCTTATCCTTCTTGGCGCCATTCTGGTACTGAGCGCTTGCTCTTCCACTCCCAGCAGTGAATATACGAAAGCGGGTGCCTCTGAAGCCCAGAGAACAGATGCCTTATCCGAGTGCCAATATCAGGTCAAACTCAACAAGATCGAGGACGAAGAGCAGGCCGAGCTGATCAACCTGTGCATGCAAGGCAAAGGCTTCCGTCTGACCCCGGTGGAATAACCCACCATGACCGCCTGAAGCAATATCTGTCCAAAATCAAAAGCCCCGCATGATGACCATGCCTGGGCTTTCTATCCTGCGGCGGCAATGAAAAATCCGTTATCAATCAAGCTACAGCCGAGATCCCGACTCTCACCTCGCCGTTGCCTCCCCGGCAGGCCATGACTCCTCACAGCACGACGCCGAGCTGCCGTTGCAACTGCCGTTGCCCCTTGAGGGTCAGGGTCAGCTCACGGCTATCAAGCCCGCGCACCAGCCACCCCTTGTCCAGCATATGATTGAGCAGGCGGGCACCCAGCTGGCCGCCAAGATGCATGCGTCGCTCGCTCCAGTCGAGACAGTGGCAGGCGAAGGGGCGCTTGCCGGTCGCCACGCAGTCGATGCCAAGCTGAGCCAGATGCTGCTCCCCCTGCGGGGTCAGTCCATAGCCTTCCACTTCCAGCCAGCCTTGGCTCATCAGGCCGTCATGGAGCCTTACCCCCAGCTCCCCCGCCAGATGGTCATAACAGCTACGGGCAAAGCGCAGCCGCTCCGGGGTCTTGCTCCTGAGCGCCCCCGTGCCCATGTCCACCAGCCCCATCAGCTGTTCCACCACCAGCGCCACGTCATGGCTCGCGATGCGGTAGTAGCGATGCTTGCCCTGCCTGACACAGGCCGTCAGCCCCTGCTGCTGGAGCCGGGCCAGGTGACTGCTGGCGGTTGACGCCGACACCTCGGCCACCAGACTCAGCTCGGTGGCCGTCCAGGCGCGCCCATCCATCAGGGCGCACAGCATGCGGGCACGGCTGCCATCGGCGATGGCGGCCGCCACCTGTGCCAGACCTTGTTCCAGGCTCTCCTGCTTGCTCATCTCGCTACTCTCTGCTTGCCCCTGTCAATGCCACTCTGCCGTGACCCTGCGGGCCTTGTCGATGTCGTCGGTGACCAGGATCAGCTGGTTGGCATGGTCGCTGTACAGGGTGATGATGTTGACCGAGGCCTCCCCCAGGGCGCTGCAGATGGCCCCCAGCTGCCCCGGCACCTCCTGCTTGAGGCGGCGTACCAGCACCTCGCGCACCGCCACCACCTCCAGCCCCCCTTGTTCGGCGGCCCGGGCCGCAGCGGCACCATCCTCCACCAGAAAGTGGGCATGGCCTGCGCCCCCCAGGGTGAACATGCCGCCCCCTTCCAGACTGACACCGGCCCGCCCCATCAAGCTCCCGAACAACCCCAGTGTGCCCGGGTTATCGGGCAGCATCACGTGAATATCGTACATCCCAGACTCTCCTTGGTGACAAGAGACTCCAGAGTAGTGGCATAGCCCGGGCAATGCTTCGATGGCGGGCGAAGTGTCGGCCCTCAGCTGCTCATACTAGTCACGGCAAAACGGCGCCCGAAGGCGCCGCTTTTTCTACATAGGATCGCAAGGAATGCCGATCAGCCGGTATAGACAGGCAGTAGCCCCGCCATGTTGAGCAGATGGAAGGCGGCGGTCAGCACCCCGAACAGGATCACCAGCCCTATCATCAGGATACCGCCGGGGGCGCGAAAGCCCGCGCTGCCATCAGGCGCCGCCTTGCGCACCTTCCAGGCCAGCAGCGGCGGTATGATGCAGGTCCACAGGGTGGCCACGGCGCCCGCATAGCCGATGGCCACCAGGAAGCCGAACGGGAACAGCAGGGAGAGCACCAGAGGCGGCAGGAAGGTAACGCCCCAGGACTTGGCACGACCGGCGCGGCTGTTGTCGAACTTGAACAGATCCGCCAGATAGTCGAACACCCCCAGCCCCACCCCGATGAAGGAGGAGAGAATGGCCGCCATGGAGAAGGCGTTGAGGGCATTGGCCACCGCCCTGGATTCGATCACCGAACCGAGCGCCTTGAGCAGAGCATCCACGTTGCCCCCTTGTTCGATCACCGGGCCGAACTCGCTGCGGGGCAGGTTGCCGAACACGCTCACCAGCCAGATGAGGTAGAAGGTCAGCGCGATGACGGTGCCCCCCATGATGGCGCGGCTGGCGCGGCGCTCCTCGCCGTAGTAGGCCCGCATGGACGACACCGAGTGGTGATAGCCGAAGGAGGTGAGCGCCACCGGCAGCATCACCAGGGCATAGGGGGCGTAGTGGGTCTCGCTGCCGACCCGGTCGAGCAGCAGGTCGAGGCGAACGTTCATCGACAGGCCAGAGATGCCGAAGGCAAAGCTCAGCCCCATCAGGATCACCAGCAGCACTGAGATGCGGTCCACCGCCCGGGTGGAGTGCCACACCAGCAGGGAGAAGAGCAGGGTAAAGAGGATGGAGCCCAGCTGGCTGCCCATCCCCGTCATGCCATCTATGATGAGACCGGCCGAGGTGATGTAGGCGTAGAGCAGGATACCGCCGACGAAGTAGACGCTCAGGTTGTTGAGGGCGTTGACCTTCTCCCCCAGCAGATCCCGGGTCACGGTATCGAAGGAGACGCGCAGAGGATAACCCCGATAGGATTCCAGCAGCATCCAGCCGGAAACCGTCATCACCACCATGGTCAGCGCCACCGCGAGCATGGACCAGAGGCTCCAGGCGCCCGCGCCCGCACTCGGCAGTCCCAACATGCCGGCTCCCACACAGACGCCGGCAATGATGCATGCCCCGCCCACCAACGATGGTTTCTGTTCCATTACTCCCCCAAACGGATTGTTGACTGGTCACGGCGCGCCGCCGTGCTTCTCCTGCGTTCGCCAGTGCTGGCGCCGGGGGACTTTACCCTGCATGCCTTCGGGTATCAAATCCGGAGGGAAAATGGGGGGAAACAGGGGGTGATATCCGGCCGTTGCCATCTGTTCGGGGCGGTTCAGACGCCAGACACCACACGGGGCGCCCGCAGGCGCCCCGTGTCGGCTCGCCGGAAGGTTGAGGTCATCCGGTATAGATGGGCAGCATGCCCGCCATGGCCATCAGGTGGAAGACGGCCGTCAGCACCCCGAAGACGATGACGGCCACCACCATGGGCTGACCGCCGGGGGCCTTGAAGCCGCCCCCCTGTGGCGCCAGCTCCCGGGACTTCTTCGCCAGCAGGGCGGGGATGATGCAGGCCCAGACGGTCGCCGCCGCCCCGGCATAGCCGATGGCCACCACGAAGCCGAACGGGAACAACAAGGAGAGCAGCAGGGGCGGCAGGAAGGTGACGCCCCAGGACTTGGCGCGGCCCTGACGGCTGTTGTCGAACTTGAACAGATCCGCCAGATAGTCGAACACCCCCAGGCCCACCCCGATGAAGGAGGAGAGGATGGCCGCCATGGAGAAGAGGTTGATGGCGTTGGATACCCGCTTCGACTCGATCACCGAGGCCAGCGCACCGAGCAGCACATCGACGTCGCCCCCCTTGGCGATGATGGGGCCGAAGGCATTGCGAGGCAGGTTGCCGAAGATGCTGAGCAGCCACAGCAGGTAGAGCGCCAGGGCGATCAGGGTGCCCCCCAGGATCGCCTGCTTCGCCTTCTGCTCCTCGCCGTAATAGGCCCGCATCGACGCCACCGAGTGGTGGTAGCCGAAGGAGGTGAGCGCCACCGGCAGCATGGCCAGGGCATAGGGGGCCTGACCCAGCTCCTCGCTGAGGGAGTGGAACAGCATGGTCGCGTCTATGTTGGCGGCAAGGCCCGACACCCCGAACACGAAGCTCAGCACCATAAAGGCGATCAGCACCACAGAGATGCGATCCACCGCCCGGGTCGAATGCCAGACGAAGCAGGAGAAGACCAGCACGAACAGCACGGAGGCCAGCTGGCTGTTGATGCCGAGCAGGCCGCTCAGGATCAGACCGGAGGAGGTGATATAGGCATAGAGCAGGATGCCGCCCACGAAATAGACGGTCAGGTTGTTGAAGACATTGATCTTGTGACCGAGCAGATCCTTGGTCACCGAATTGAAGGAGGCGGTCAATTCATAGGGTTTGAAGGCTTCCAGCAACATCCAGCCGGAGACCGTCATGACGATCATGGTGAGAATAATGGCGAGCGAGGACCAGCTGGTCCAGGCGCCCGCCCCCGCACTCGGCAACCCCAGCATGCCGGCGCCGACACAGACGCTGGCAATGATGCAGGCCCCTCCCGTCACGGATGGTTTCGATGTCATGTGTTGTCACTCCCGAAATTTCACAGAGCTGTGAAAAAAATGGGGCACCTGATTAAGTGCCCCTGACTCGTTATGCTTCTATTAATTTGTCACTCTTCTTGCTGACCACCTGGCCCTGAGGCTCGACCTCCTTCAATCTGGCGGTGAAGTGGCGCAGCACCGCCGGCTCATAGATGAAGTCCAGACCCTTCACGTTCCTGGCATTCTTCTTCACCTCGCCGAAGGCCTCGATGACAAAGTCCATGTGGGTCTGGGTATAGGTGGCGCGCGGTATGGTGAGGCGCAGCAGCTCCGCCGGGCAGGGGTGCTGCTTGCCGGTAGCGGGGTCGCGCCCCAGCAGCAATGAGCCTATCTCCACCGCGCGGATGCCCGCCACCTTGTAGAGCTCGCACGCCAGGGCGTGGGCCGGGAACTGATCCGCCGGGATGTGGGGCAGCAGCTTGCCCGCATCCACGAAGGCCGCGTGACCACCCGCCTGCTGGCACACCACGCCGATGGCCTCGAGGCCGTCCACCAGGTACTGCACCTGGCCGATGCGATAGGCCAGCCAGTCCTGGCGCATGCCGTCCCGCAAGCCCACCGCGAGGCGCTCCATGGCGCCCCCTTCCAGACCGCCATAGGTCGGGAAGCCCTCCTGCACCACGCACAGGGTGCGGCACTCGGTGTAGACGTCCAGCATGCCGTCGTCCTTGAAGCAGAGCAGGCCTCCCATCTGCACCATGGCATCCTTCTTCGCCGACATGGCGAGGCCGTCCGCGTACTTGTAGGACTCCTTGGTGATCTCTTCTATTGACCAGTTCGCGTAGCCGGGCTCCCGCTGCTGAATGAAGTAGGCATTCTCGGCGAAGCGGGCGGAGTCCATGATGACGGGGATGTCGTACTTTTTGGCGATCTCGTAGACCGCCTTCAGGTTGGCAATGGAGACCGGCTGCCCCCCGGCGGAGTTGCAGGTGATGGTGCTGACGATGTAGGGCACGTTGGCGGGGCCCGCCTCCAGGATGGCCTCCTCCAGCTTCACCAGATCGAAGTTGCCCTTGAAGTCGGCGGTGACAGAGGTATCGAACGCCTCCCTGGTGTAGACGTTCTTCGCCACGCAGCAGTTGATCTGGGTGTGGCCCTGGGTGGTGTCGAAGAAGTAGTTGGAGAGCGCCACCATCTTCTTGCGATCCAGCCCCTTCTTCTGCTCCCGCTTCTTGATCAGCACAGGGATGTAGATCTGCTCGGCGCCGCGCCCCTGGTGGGTGGGGATGGTGAGTGAATAGCCGAAGATCTCCTGCACCGCCTGCTGCAGGGCGTAGTAGCTGCGGCTGCCGCTGTAGGCCTCGTCACCGCGCAGCATGGCGGCCTGCATGTCCTGGGTGATGGCGCCGGTGCCGCTGTCGGTCAGCAGATCGATGAAGACATCTTCGCTGTCCAGCAGGAAGGGGTTCATGCCGGCGCGGACGATGGCCTCCTCCCGGTAGGCGCGGGTGGTGCGCTTGACCGGCTCGATGACACGAATACGGAAGGGTTCGGGCAGATGCTTGAAGTTTTCCATAATATAAACACCCCAGATTTAAATATTCAGAATGTGTCTCTTCCCCCGCCGAAAATAGAATATCCGGCAGGTGGGGAATATTGAGAATGGGTGCACAACATCGCCTCACCGGAATAAACAGGCGAAGACGGGTGCAGCTATTTCAGTTCAGGAATGGAGGCGGGCTAGTGGCATGGCAGGCATGCCGCGCCGCCGCGGGGAATTACAGCGGGAAGAAGAACGCGATTTTATGGTCCAGGGTAAACCACTTGGGATAGCTGACCTTGATATTCATGTTGTTGCTCATCTGGTTGGAATTAACAACGCCAATTAACAGGGTCCATTATGGTGGGCCCTTGCATATGATCAATTCCAATATGAGCAAAGTGGGATGGCGCTAACAATTTGCCGGGGGAAATTTATACAGGTCGCCGTCGCAACGGGGTGGACACTGTCCCACCCCGACGCACACGGCGACTCAATGGCTCAACCAGGGCAGCCGTTGCAGCAACTCGTAGCGATCCGCCAGCGGTGTCTGGCTGACCCAGACCTCCAGCAGGCCGTAAGAGAGCAGCGGCAACACCAGCAGCAACAGGCAGAGCAGCCCCAGCAACTGGCGGGGGGCGAGCCGGCGCCCCTGCGTGCCCAGGTGCAGCGCATCTGCCCGCTTGGGGCAGGCGGCCACGCAGCTCAGGCAGCTGGTGCACTCGAGACTGCGCACCGCGATGAGCTGGTGCACCTGAATACGCGACGGGCAGGCCCGGCTGCACTTGTCGCAGTCGTGGCCCGCACTTCGCAGGCAACGGGCCGGGTCACGGCGAATGCGCCATGGGGTCAGCAGGCCGAGCAGGGCCAGCCAGGCGCCATAGGGACAGAGGTAGCGGCAGAACCCTTGCCGGAAGGTGGCGGTGAGCAGCAGCACCCAGCCAAGGCACAGACCCGAGATCAGGGTCAGGTTGAAGAAGAAGGCCCCCATCTTCATGTCCGCCGCCTGATGGTAGGGGCTGGCGAGGTAGCCGGGCAGGGCGGCGGCGGGCACCGCCAGCAAGATGATGAAGAGCAAGAAGCCGAGCACCACAAACTTCTGGCCGCGCAACATGACATCGAGCCAGCGGGGCGGCGTCCACTCCCCCGCTATCCACCGGCTGCGCAGGCCGTGCAGCCACTCACCCACCAGCCCGAGCGGGCAGAACCAGGCACAGAACGCCCGCCCCAGCAGCAGGGCCGACAGCGAGAGCACCAGCACGGTGACGGTGGCCGCCGGATGGTGCGGATCCACCAGCCCCTGCCCGAGCCAGGCCCGCAGCCCGAGGCCGCCTGCGATGGGCAGGAAGCCGTCCACCACGTCAGGACGCACCAGCCAGGGGGGTATCCCCTGCCCCAGCTGCCAGATGTGCAGGCCATACTGCACCGTCACCAGCCCCCAGCAGAGCAGCAGCAAGTGCCGCGTGCGGGCCCGCAGCCACTGGCTGTCGAGCGCCTCAAGGGCGGGCAGCGGCCGCCGCTGGTGCCAGAGGGCAAGCGCCCCGGCCACCAGCCCCAAGCCGAGCCAGAGCAGGCTGTCTGCCGCCAGCAACCAGAGCATGAGCAGCAGGCCGAGGGCGAGGCGCCACTGCCAGCCCGATCGCGCCTGCCACGCCAGCAGCACCAGATAGGCCAGGCCGGCGGCCATGGTCATCGCTTCGATCAGGCTCATGCATCTCCCTCATAGCACTCATGCGGATATGGGGGCAGGATAACGAACATCTGAGTTGATTATTTTGATCTGCATGGGCAGAGGGGGACATTGGCGCCCAATGCCCCTCCCCATGGTTGAACCTTATGCCTTGCGGCTGTTGAACAGCGGCTGGTCGGATTCGGCCTGCTCGGCCCAGAAGTGGATATTGAAGCGGGCATCCTCCGACAGCTCGACCCTGTGCCAGTACTGGGGCGGGCTGGTAGCAAACTCCCCGGCCCGGATCACCAGGCTCAGCTCAGGCTCCTCGGCCTGTTCGTCGGCAAAGCCGTGGTAGGTGACGGTGCCCTCCATCACGCAGAGCTGGCCGAATACCCCGGCCGCGGTGTTGTGGTGGCTGAGCAGGGCCTGGGGCACGTTCTGACGGGTGAAGAAGGGGGTGGAGCGACGCACTACCCAGTGAGACGGTATCGGTTGCATGGCCATATCAGTTCTCCTCGAGTGGCCGGGTCGATCCGGCCAGTGCAATGAAAGGGGTTAACGGGGCAACTGGCGCAGCAGCGGGAAGGCGGCGCTCATCTGATCCCCACCCACCACGAAGCCGCACAGCTCGCCGGCTTGGTCGCAAGCCTCGGCCACCATACCGTGGCTGTTCCAGCGGCACTGCCAGGCGAGATCTTCACCCCGGGTGCGGCCCGCCAATTGCAGCGGGTAGCGCGGCGTCTTCACCTTCACCAGCATGGGCGGCAGGGCCAGCGGGGTCGGCGTGCCGAGCAGGGTGCGCGCCAGCGCATTGGCCCCCAGCACAATGGGTTGCAGGAAGGGGAGCAGCTGACCCTGCCACTGCACACAATCCCCCAGCGCGAAGATATGGGGGTCGCTGGTCTGCAGCCGATCGTCGACCAGGATGCCACGCTCCACGGCCAGCCCGGCCCCGCGGGCCAGGGCCAGATTCGGCCGCAGGCCGATCGCGGCGATCACCAGATCCTGCTCGCTGACGCGCCCGTCACTCAGGGTGACGCGCCAGCCATCGCCCGGCTGGGCATCTATCCTGGCGAGACCTGTCCCGAACTGCAGGCTGACCCCCTGGCTGCGCAGGGCCTGTTGCAGCGGCTGGGTCAGAGTGGCGGGCAGCAGGGCGCTGAGGGGGCTATCGGCCAGATCCAGCAGGGTGACCTCGCGGCCATCGCTCGCCATGTCCATCGCCAGCTCGCAGCCGATGAGGCCGGCCCCCAGCACCAGAATGCGGCGGGCCTGCTGGATTAGCCCCTCGGCGGCGGCGTACTCCTGCTGGCTGTTGAGGGTCACCAGATGTTCGCTGCCCGGCAGCTCGGGGCGTACCGCACTGGCACCGGTGGCCAGCACCAGCTGGCCGTAGGGGAATTCCCCCTGGGCGGTCAGCACCAACCGCCGGGCTGGGTCGATGCCGAGCACCGGGCAGTGGGGCAGCAGCGCAATGCGCTGCTGCTCGGCAAAGTCGCTGCCGCTAAGGCGGGTCATGGCCGCGGCAGGGCAGCCCCTACTCACCACGTGGCTCAAGTCCGGCTTGTTGTACTCGTCGCCGCTGTCGGCCGTGATGAGGCGGATGGGCTGCTCCCCATCCAGCTTGCGCAGGCTCTTGACCAGCTGCTGGGCGGCGAAGCCGCTGCCGATCACCACAATCTCGTCGCTATGGGGGGTGGGGTTCATGGCTGCATTCATACACAGGCCTCCACGGCGCAGGGTTCGAATACCTCCTTGCCGATGCCACAACCCGGGCAGAGGAAGCTGTCAGGTACCTGGGCCCAGGGGGTGCCCGGCGCCACCCCCTGATCCGGCTCGCCCTGGGCCGGGTCGTAGACCCACTGGCAGACGGTGCAGAGCATGGCCTGGTCGTCATCCCATTCGGCGGCAGCCGCTGCGGCTTTCGGCTCAGCAGCGGGCATCAGGGGGGCAGGTGTCACGGTTGTCTGGGTTGTGGTGATCGGGCGGGGCGCGTCCAGCGGATGCAGCGCCCACTGGCGGGCGAGCTGGCGGCCATGCTCGCGGCATTCCGCCAGCGCCGAACCATCCGGGCGCCACTTGGCCTTGAGAGAGATACTGATATCGAAGCCCGCATCCATCAGGCGGGTCTGGATCCGGTCCACCGCGCCACCGGTCCAGCCGTAGCTGCCGAAGGCCGAGGCACGTTTGTTGCGAAAACGCAGGCCGGTGATCTCTTCGAGCATGCCCGCCACCTTGGGCATTATGACGTTGTTCATGGTGGAGGAGCCCACCAGTATCCCCTTGGAGCGGAACACCTGGGTCAGGATCTCGTTCTTGTCGTGGCGGGCCACGTTGTAGATCTTCACCGCCACCCCCGGGTCCACCTCGTGGATGCCCTGGGCGATGGCATCGGCCATCATGCGGGTGTTGTTGGACATGGAGTCGTAAAACAAGGTGATGCGGTCTTCCTGATAGTGGTCGGCCCACTCCAGGTATTTCAGGATGATCTGGGTGGGGTCCTCGCGCCAGACGATGCCGTGAGAGGTGGCCACCATGCTTACCGGCAGGTTGAAGCCGAGCACTTCCTTGATCTTGGCGGTCACCAGCGGGCTGAAGGGGGTGAGGATGTTGGCGTAGTAGCGCTGGCACTGCTCCATCAGCTCGGTCTGATCCACCTCGTCGTTGAACAGGTGCTCGTCGCAGTAGTGCTGCCCGAAGGCGTCGTTGGAGAACAGCACGGCGTCCTCGGTCATATAGGTCATCATGCTGTCGGGCCAGTGCAGCATGGGGGTCTCGATGAATACCAGCTGCTTGCCGTTGCCGATATCCAGGCTGTCACCGGTCTTGACCGGGTGGAAGTTCCACTCCGGGTGATGATGGTGGCCTGTGATGGAGTCGATGGCGTTGTGGGTGCAGTAGATGGGGGTGCCCGGGATGCGGGCCATCAGCTCGGTCAGGGCACCGGCGTGATCCTCCTCGGCGTGGTTGATCACCACATAGTCGATGGAAGCGAGATCGATCTCGGCCGCCAGGTTCTGCACGAACTCCCGGCTGAACTTGTGATCGACGGTGTCGATCAGCACGTTCTTCCCTTCGCGGATGAGATAGCTGTTGTAGCTGGTGCCCTTGTGGGTCTTGTACTCGGTGCCGTGGAAGTCGCGCACCTCCCAGTCCCGTTGGCCGACCCAGTGGATGTTGTTCTTGACGTGAATGCTCATCAGGCAGTTCCTCGAATGCAATAGTGTATGTTCGACTGAACCAGCTATTGCAGCGGACGTGCCAACTTGTAACTCATTGTTTTTATTGGACGCAAACCTCAGATGTTGTCATTAAGACAATCACGGAATATAGTCAAAATCACAAACACACTGTCATTTGGACAATCATCGTGATCTCGACCGACAGCCTGGCGCGCATCGCCCTCGACCTGCAACTCGGCATCTCCCATCAGGACAGATTCCATCGCCTGATCCAGAGCGTGCGCAGCCTGCTGCACTCGGACGCCTCGGCCCTGCTGCGCTTCGAGGGAGGCCAGTTCATCCCGCTGGCCATCGACGGCCTGATGCAGGACGTGCTGGGGCGCCGCTTCGCCCTCAAGGATCACCCGCGCATGGAGGCCATCGCCCGCGCCGGTGACGTGGTGCGCTTCCCTGCCGACAGCGCCCTGCCTGACCCTTATGACGGCCTGATCCCGGATCACGACGACTTCAAGGTGCACGCCTGCGTCGGCCTGCCGCTCTTCTCGGATCAGGCGCTGATCGGCGCCCTGACCATAGACGGCATGAACCCCACCCAGTTCGACGGCATCAGCGACGAGGAGCTGCGGCTGGTGGGGGCCCTGGCCGCCGCCGCCCTCAGCAACGCCCTGCTGCTGGAGCGGCTCGCCCGCCAGAGCAGCGAGCCGCTCGCCTCAGTCCCCCATGCCGAGGGCCAGCCGGAGATGATAGGCCGCTCCCCCGCCATGGCCCGCCTGCGCCACGAGATAGAGGTAGTCGCCAGCTCGGAGCTGAACGTGCTGATCCTGGGGGAGACGGGGGTGGGCAAGGAGCTGATCGCCAAGGCGGTGCATCAGGGCTCACCCCGCGCCAGCGCCCCCCTGGTCTACCTCAACTGCGCCGCCCTGCCGGAATCGGTGGCCGAGAGCGAGCTGTTCGGCCACGTGAAGGGGGCCTTCACCGGCGCCATCCACAACAGGGCGGGCAAGTTCGAACTGGCGGACAAGGGCACATTGTTTCTCGACGAGATTGGCGAGCTGTCGCTGGCGCTGCAGGCGAAGCTGTTGCGGGTGCTGCAATACGGGGATCTGCAGCGCATCGGCGACGACACCCCGCTCAAGGTCAATGTGCGCATCCTGGCGGCCACCAACCGGGATCTGAAGCAGGCTGTGGTCGAGGGGCAGTTCCGGGCCGATCTCTACCACCGCTTGAGCGTCTTCCCGATCCAGGCCCCGGCGCTGCGGGAACGTCCCGGGGACATTCCCCTGCTGGCCGGTTATTTTTGCGAACGCTGCCGGCTCAGCCTGGGGCTGGAGCGGCTGCGCATCCTGCCCGGGGCGCTGGCACTGCTCGAGGGTCACGACTGGCCCGGCAACGTGCGGGAACTCGAGCATGCCATCCACAGAGCCGCCGTGCTGGCCCGGGCCGAGCAGGGCAGCCAGTCCCCGGCCCTGGATGCCCATCACTTCAATCTGGGGGCGGCGGTCTCGCCGCCGCCTGCCGCCAGCACGGCCACCCCTGCCCCGCCCGTCGCCGCTGGCCTCGGCCTGCGCGCCGCCACCGACGCCTTCCAGCTCGCGCTGATAGAGCAGACCCTGGCCGCCCATGACGGCAACTGGGCCGCCACCGCCCGGGCGCTTGAGCTGGACGGCGGCAACCTGCACCGACTCGCCAGACGGCTCGGCCTCAAGGCCTGAGACCCCAAAAACAAAAACCCCCTCGCGAGGGAGGGGGTTTTTCGTGGTGCCCGAGGCCGGGCGATCAGCGCAGGGACTTGACCGAGCGGCGGACGATCAGCTCGGGCTGGACCGTCATGGACTCGACTTCCAGCTCCTTGTTGCGGATCCGGCTCACCAGCTGCTGCACCGCCAGCAGACCCAGCTCGGCCTTGGGGTGACGGATGGTGGTGAGCGGCGGGCTGGAGAAGCGCGCCATCTCTATGTCGTCATAGCCGATCATGGAGATATCGTCCGGCACCTTGACCCCGGCTTCCCAGGCGGCGCAGATGGCGCCGATCGCCATGGGATCGTCGAAGGCGAAGACAGCGGTCGGCCGCGGCGTCAGGGCCAGGATCCGCTGCATGGCGTCGTAGCCGCTCTGGCTCTCGTAATCCCCTTCGAAGATCTGCTCGTCCTTCAGGGTCAGGCCATGCTCGCCCAGGGCGTCACGCACCCCGTCCAGCCGCTGCTGGGTGGTCGGCTTGTCGATCTGGCCCGTGATGCAGACGATCTCGGTGTGACCCTGCTCCAGCAGATGACGCACGGCCAGGCGCGCACCTATGCGGGCGTTGTCGTTGATCACGTTGGCAAAGTCGCACTCGGTTCCCCAGTCCAGTACCACTTGAGGCACGTTCTTGTGGATCCGCAGCATGTCCCGCAGCGGGGTGTCGATGTCGGTCCCCAGCACCAGCAAGCCGTCGACCCGCTTCTCCATCAGCATGCGCAGATAGTGCTGCTGACGGGGGGGCTGGTTCTCGGTGTTGCACAGGATCAGGCTGTAACCCTGTTCGAAGCAGTAGGCTTCCACCCCTTGCACCACTTCCGCGAAGAAGGGGTTGGCACTGGTGGTGACCAGCATGCCGATGGTCTTGGTCGAGTTGATCTTGAGGCTGCGCGCTACCGAATTGGGCGCGTAGTTGAGTTCTGCCACCGCCTCAAGCACTTTCTGGGTTGCATCTTCGCTGACCCGACGGGTGTGATTGAGTACATGTGAGACGGTGGAGATGGATACGCCTGCCCTGGAGGCGACATCCTTGATGGTGGCCATCTCTGTCTCCTGAATAACAAAGGCGGAACAGTAGCAGATTTCCCGAATAAAGGCTTGGTTTTAACGAGAGCTGCCAGCGAATTGTCAATCTTGGCTAATCTAGGCGGTCATTTCTTTTTGCGCAAACGGAATTTGGTCAAAATGAGAGCGGACGCAGAATGAAATATCGTCAGTTTTTTACTCTGAAAATTGTCACCGTGACAATTTGTTGTCAGTATGTTAATCGACATACACGATATTAAACTCCAAAATATAATTTTAAGCAGGGCATTTGTTTCATAAAAGCCCTACCCAACCCGTTCCGGATAGTATCTTTAACATCTTGTTATTGCACGGTGAGGAATGATAGAACCTTATCTATTGCCGGGCTGGCGGGACACAGGCTCGGAATGACACACGGAAAATGAAACAATCCACTGATTAAGGGACGAATCAATGAATAACTTGAGCAAAATGGCAGTCAGGGCAGCGGTTTCTTTGGCTCTGTTTGGATCAGTCTCCATGGCCAATGCGGCCGATACCATCAAGATCGGCATCGCCGGCCCCCTGACCGGCCCGGTCGCCCAGTACGGTGACATGCAGTTCACCGGTGGCAAGATGGCGGTCGAACAGATCAACAAGGCCGGCGGCATCAAGGGCAAGCAGATCGAAGCCGTCATCTATGACGACGCCTGCGATCCCAAGCAGGCCGTGGCCATCGCCAACAAGGTGATCAACGACGGCGTCAAGTTCGTGGTCGGCCACCTCTGCTCAGACAACACCCTGCCCGCCTCCGACATCTATGAAGATGAAGGGGTGCTGATGGTCACTCCGGCCTCCACCAACCCCAAGATCACCGAGCGTGGCTACCAGCTGACCATGCGTACCATAGGCCTGGACAGCGACCAGGGCCCGACTGCCGCCAAGTACATCATCGAGCAGGTCAAACCCCAGCGCGTGGCCGTCATCCACGACAAGAAGCAGTACGGTGAAGGCATCGCCTCCAGCGTCAAGGCAGCCCTGGACAAGGCGGGCGTCAAGGTAGTGGCCTTTGAAGGCATCACCGCCGGGGACAAGGACTTCTCCGCCCTGATCGCCAAGCTGCAGAAAGAGAACGTGGACTTCGTCTACTACGGCGGCTACCACCCGGAGCTGGGCCTGATCCTGCGTCAGGCTGGCGAGAAGGGCCTGAAGGCCAAGTTCATGGGTCCGGAAGGTGTGGGTAACAAGGACATCTCCGCCATCGGCGGCCCGGCCTCCGAAGGCCTGCTGGTCACCCTGCCGAACAAGTACGATCTGCTGCCTGCCAACGCCTCCATCGTGGAAGCGTTCAAGGCCAAGGGTCAGGACTCCTCCGGTCCCTTCGTCTGGACCACCTACGCGGCCATGCAGGCTCTGGCAGCCGGTATCGCCAAGGCGGGCGAGGATGATCCCGCTGCCGTGGCTGCCGCCATGAAGGCCGCACCGATCGACACCGTCATGGGCCCCCTGAGCTGGGCACCGAACGGTGACCTCAAAGGCTTCGAGTTCGGTGTCTTCCAGTGGCACGCCGACGGTACCTCCAGCCAAGTCAAATAATCTGCCGGTCGGGGGTGACAAGCGTCACCCCCTCCTTTCTTTGCGGGCAAGTACAGGGAACGCAGTATGTCCGAACACCTTCTTTATCTGGTTCAGCAGTTGCTGAACGGATTGACCATAGGCAGCACCTATGCGTTGATCGCCATCGGCTACACCATGGTCTACGGCATCATAGGCATGATCAACTTCGCCCACGGCGAGGTCTACATGATCGGCTCCTATGTCGCCTTCATGGTGATGGCGGGGCTCATGATGATGGGCATCGACAGCACAGTGTTGCTGCTGGGCGGCGCCTTTCTGATCAGTATCCTCATCACCGGCAGCTATGGCTGGACCATAGAGCGGGTCGCCTATCGCCCGCTGCGGGGCGGCAATCGCCTCATCCCCCTCATCTCCGCCATCGGCATGTCTATCTTCTTGCAGAACATGATGCGGATGGCACAGGGCTCGCGCGACATCGCCATGCCCACCCTGATCTCCGGGGGCTGGACCCTGGGCGGTGAGGACGGCTTCCAGGCCAGCCTCTCCTACATGCAGCTCATCATCTTCGTGGTGACCTTCATCACCATGCTGGCGCTGACCCAGTTCATCAACCGCTCCCGCATGGGCCGCGCCTGTCGCGCCTGTTCGGAAGACATCAAGATGGCCAACCTGCTGGGCATAGACACCCACGTGGTCATCTCCATCACCTTCGTGCTGGGGGCCGCCCTGGCCGCCATCGCGGGCGTGCTGCTCGGCATGTATTACGGCGTCATCAACCCCTACCTCGGCTTTATGGCCGGTCTCAAGGCGTTTACGGCAGCGGTATTGGGCGGCATCGGCAGCATTCCTGGCGCCGTGATCGGCGGCCTGCTGCTCGGCGTGGTCGAGGCGCTCACCGCCGGTTACCTCAGCACCGAGTACAAGGATGTGATGGCCTTCGCCCTGCTCATCTTCGTGTTGCTCTTTATGCCCACCGGCATCCTAGGTCGTCCGGAGGTCGAGAAGGTATGAAAAAGCAATTTATCCATGCCTGCATCGCCAGCCTGATGCTGCTGGTGCTCTCCTTCTGGCTGCTCGGCTTCAAGCTGGAGACCGAGGGCTCCAGCCTGCTGGTGGTGAGCCGGCTCGATGTCTCCCTGGCCTGGCTGCTGGGGGGCGCCACCATCGTCTTCTGGTTCCAGATGCTGCGCGGCCAGATCAGTCGCCTGTTCCAGGCCTCCATCAGCGGCTTCTCCGTCGGCTTCACCAAGCTGGTGCTGCCGAGCCCGGAGGAGGCGCCCAAGCTCTATAACCTCACCGCCATACTGGTGCTGTTGTTTGCCGTCAGCTGGCCCTTCATGGCGTCCCGCGGTGCCATCGATCTCGCCACCCTGGCGCTGATCTACATCATGCTGGGGCTGGGGCTCAACGTGGTGGTGGGCCTCGCCGGCCTGCTGGATCTCGGTTACGTCGGCTTCTACGCGGTCGGCGCCTACAGCTACGCCCTGCTCAACACCTACTTCGGCCTGAGCTTCTGGGAGTGCCTGCCCATCGCCGGCCTGATGGCGGCCACCTTCGGCTTCCTGCTCGGCTTCCCGGTGTTGCGGCTGCGGGGTGACTATCTGGCCATAGTCACCCTGGGCTTTGGCGAGATCATTCGCATCCTGCTCAACAACATGACCACCCTGACAGGCGGCCCGAACGGGATCTCCGGCATTCCCAAGCCGACCCTGGGCGGCCTGGAGTTCAACCGCACCGTCAAGGACGGGGGCTTTGGCACCTTCCACGACTTCTTCGGCATCGCCTACAACGCCAACCACAAGGTGATCTTCCTCTACCTGATGGCCCTGGTGTTGGTGGTGGCGACCCTGTTCGTCATCAACCGCCTGCTGCGGATGCCGCTGGGCCGTGCCTGGGAGGCGCTGCGGGAAGACGAGATCGCCTGCAAATCCCTGGGGCTCAACCCCACCATCATCAAGCTGACCGCCTTCACCATAGGCGCCTGCTTCGCGGGCTTCGCCGGCAGCTTCTTCGCCTCGCGCCAGGGCTTCATCAGCCCGGAGTCCTTCGTCTTCATCGAGTCGGCCATCGTCCTCGCCATCGTGGTGCTGGGCGGCATGGGCTCCCAGATCGGGGTGGTGCTGGCCGCCATCGTCATGACGGTGCTGCCGGAGCTGGCCCGTGAGTTCAACGAGTACCGCATGCTGATGTTCGGCCTCTTGATGGTGTTCATGATGATCTGGCGGCCGCAGGGACTGCTGCCCATGAGCCGACCCCATATGGAGCTGCGCAAATGAGCAAGCTGAACGATACCAACAACAAATTGCTCGATGTCTCCGATCTGTCGATGCGCTTCGGCGGCTTGCTGGCGGTCAACGGCGTCAAGCTGGATGTGGACAAGGGGGAGGTGATCTCCATCATAGGCCCCAACGGGGCGGGCAAGACCACCATCTTCAACTGCCTGACCGGTTTCTACCGCCCGACCGGCGGCACCATCCGCTACCGTGGCGAGGAGATCCAGGGACTGCCCGGCCACCTCATCGCCCGCAAGGGGATAGTGCGCACCTTCCAGCACGTGCGCCTGTTCAAGGAGATGACGGCGGTGGAGAACCTGCTGGTGGCCCAGCACAGGCATCTCAACACCGGCTTCATCGCCGGCCTGTTCAAGACCCCGGCCTTCCGCCGTGCCGAGAAAGAGGGGCTGGAGCAGTCCGCCTTCTGGCTGGAGAAGGTGGGCCTCAAGGATCTCGCCAACCGCCCCGCCGGCAACCTGGCCTATGGCCAGCAGCGTCGCCTCGAAATCGCCCGCTGCATGGCGACCCGGCCCGAGCTGCTGATGCTGGATGAGCCGGCCGCCGGCCTCAACCCGCACGAGACCGACGAGCTCAACGACCTCATCTCCAACCTGAGGGACGAGTTTGGGGTGTCAGTGTTGTTGATAGAGCACGACATGAAGCTGGTGATGGAGATCTCCAACCGCATCTTCGTGGTGAACCAGGGTACCCCGCTGGCCCACGGCAAGCCGGATGAGATCCGCAGCAATCCGGCCGTGATCAAGGCCTATCTGGGCGAGTCGTAAGGAAATCAAGATGTTAGAACTTCGCAATGTATCGACCCACTACGGCAAGATCCAGGCGCTGCACGACGTCAGCGTCGAGATAAAAGAGGGGGAAATCGTCACCCTGATCGGCGCCAACGGCGCCGGCAAGACCACATTGCTGATGACGCTGTGCGGCGAACCCAAGCCCAGCAGCGGCAGCATCTGGTTCGAGGGGGAGCAGATAGACTCCCTCAGCACGGCCCGCATCATGCGCAAGGACATCGCAGTGGTGCCTGAGGGGCGCCGCATCTTCGCCCGCCTGACGGTGCAGGAGAACCTGCTGATGGGGGCCTTCTTCGTCGACAAGGCCGAGCAACCCGCCCTGCTGGATCAGGTGTTCACCCTGTTCCCCCGGCTGCACGAGCGGCTGGAGCAGCGGGCGGGCACCATGTCCGGCGGCGAACAGCAGATGCTGGCCATAGGCCGGGCCCTGATGAGCAAGCCGCGTCTGCTGCTGCTGGACGAGCCCTCCCTGGGGTTGGCCCCCATCATCATCCAGCAGATCTTCGACACCATAGAGCAGCTGCGCCAGAAGGGGATGACCATCTTCCTGGTGGAGCAGAACGCGAACCAGGCGCTCAAGCTGGCGGATCGGGGCTATGTGCTGGAAAACGGCCGGGTGGTGCTGCAGGACACGGGGGCGGCCCTGCTCGCCAATCCGGCAGTGCGCCAGGCCTATCTCGGCGGCTGATCATGAGCAGGGCAGAGGCAGGGCCGGACAGACACAGCTTCTGGCACGATCCTGCCCTGCCCTTCATCGAGGCGCGGGCGGTGCAGGATGGCCGCCACGTCTGCTACGACAAGCACAGCCACCCCCACTTCTCCATCGGCGCCATCACAGGCGGCCACAGTCACTACCTCAACCAGCGCAGCCTTCAGGAGGTCGGCCCGGGTTCCCTGGTGCTGATGAACCCGGAAGAGGTGCACGCCTGCAATCCCATCGCCGACCAGCCCTGGTCCTATCTGATGTTCTACCTCGATACCGACTGGCTGCGCAGCCAGCAGGAGGAGGCGGGCCTCGGCAGCGAGTTCAGGCCCTTCGACATGACGGCGAGCCGGGATCCCCTGCTCTACCAGGGCTTGCGGCACCTCCATCACCAGCTGGTAGAAGCGCCGGATCCCCTGGCCCGCGAGGTGGCCTGCCACCTGTTCAGTCGCCAGTTGCTGGCCAGGCTCACCCCGGCCAGGTGGGACGATCGCCCGCCCCGGCACCTGCAACGGGCCGCCGAGCTGATGCAGGACGACAGCGCCAGCCCCCTCAGCCTGTCACAGCTGAGCGCCGTGGCCGGGCTCACCCCCTCCCACTTCGTGCGCGCCTTCAGCCACCACTACGGCATGACCCCTCACGCCTATCTGCTGGATAGACGGATCCGCCACGCCCGCAGCCTGCTCAGGCAGGGACACCCCCTGGCCGAGGTCGCCCTGGCCAGCGGCTTCGCCGATCAGGCCCACTTCCAGCGCCAGTTCAAGCGCCGGGTCGCCGCCACCCCGGGCCAGTACAGGACCCAGCTCGCCCGTCAGGCTGAACGCACCAGATAGGCGGCGCTGAGCAGCAACAAGAGCGCCATGGCCCGGTTGAACCAGCGCAACCGGCGAGGCACGAGCAGCAGCCCCTGCATGCAACTGCCGGCATAGGCCCAGCAGGCGATGGAGCCAAGGCAGATCACCAGATAGACAGTGGTAAACAGGGCTACCTGCCCCACCCCGCCCGCGACACCATAGGCTCCCATTCCCATGCTGGCCGCCAGCCAGGCCTTGGGATTGAGCCACTGCATCAGGGCCCCGTACCAGAAGGCGGGGGGCGCCCCCTCGACCCGCTCCAGCTGCCCCCTGTCCACCAGCAGTTGCCAGGCCATGTAACAGAGAAAGATCACGCCGCCCCAGTGGATGGCGCCCGCCGCCACCGGCCAGCGGGACAGGGCACCGCCGAGACCCAGCCCCATCAGCAGGAGCAGCAGGATGAAGCCCAGGGTCGCCCCCACCACGTGGCGCAGGCTGGCCGGAAAGCCATAACGAGCGCCGGTGCCGAGGGCGACCAGGTTGACCGGACCGGGGGAGATGGACATGGCCAGGGCAAACCCGGACATGGACAACAACAGACTGATTTCCATGGATGATGCTCACGCAAAGGATTGAGCCACCAGCCTATCCGGCCCGCCCAAGCCGATATTGAAGGAAATTGCGATCCTGCGGCACATGGCAAGGCACATTGCGGACTTAGCGCAAGCCACGGCTTGCGGTAAACTGGCCCTCAATCCTCCATTTTCAGGACATCTCAATGGACCAGTTTGCCCATATCAGCGCCCAGGATGCCCACCAGAAGCTGAGCGCAGGCGAAGCCCGTCTCGTGGACATTCGCGATCCCCAATCCTTCGAGACGGCCCACGCGGTCGGCGCCTTCCACCTCACCAACGGTTCCCTGGTGCGGTTCATGAACGAGGTGGACTTCGACACCCCGGTCATAGTGATGTGCTATCACGGCAACAGCAGCCAGGGAGCGGCCCAGTATCTGCTGCAACAGGGCTATGACGAGGTCTACAGCCTGGACGGCGGCTTCGAGGCCTGGCGCAGGGAGTTCCCGATCCAGGCAGGCGACGCATGACAGGGGCGGGGCACTCCTCCCCGGCCGGCATGATCCAGCTGCTGGTGCTGGGGGACGCCCGCATGGCACAGGCGCTGGTGGATTACCTCGCCACCCTGGGCATCTCGTGCGAGCTGACCCAGTCCGAGCTCGGCGTCTCCGTCTGGCTGGCGGACGAGCAGCGCCTCGCCCAGGCCCAGCAGGAGGTGAAGCGCTTCCTGAGCGAACCCAATCACCCCCGCTACGTGGAGGCCTCCTGGCAATCCGGCCGGGCGGATGCCCGCATCGACTACAGCAAGGGGATGACGGATCCGGTCACCGACTTCCTCCATCAGGCTGGCCCCCTGACCCTGGTGGTCATCATCGCCTGCCTGGCCATCTATGCCCTGGATGCCATTGGCCTGCCCATCTTCGACGAGCTGGCGTTCCACCCCACCCTGGCCCAGTTCACCGACTGGCAGGCCTGGCGCTACGTCACCCCGGCCTTCATCCACTTCTCGGTGCTGCATCTGGTGTTCAACCTGCTGTGGTGGTGGTATCTCGGCGGCCAGATCGAGCAGCGGCTCGGCAGCGGCAAGCTGTTTATCCTGCTGCTGGTCGGGGCCGCGCTGCCCAATATCGCCGAGTTTTTCGTGAGCGGCCCGCGCTTTGGCGGCCTCTCCGGGGTGGTCTATGCCCTGCTCGGCTACAGCTGGATGCGTGCCAGACTGCAGCCCGCCTGCGGCCTCACCATGCCGCCGGCCCTGATGGGCTTCATGCTGATCTGGCTGGTGCTCGGCTTCTTCGACATGCTAGGCACCCCCACCGCCAACATGGCCCATCTGGTGGGTCTGCTGGTCGGCCTGGCGCAAGGCTGGCTGGACAGGCACCACAAGCCCGCCTGACGCACTTCCTCGCAGGTACCATCACCAGAAACGAAAACGCCGCCCCCAGGGGCGGCGTTGTTATTAGTCGGCCGGCTTACTGCTTGAGCAGGCTGGGGTCGGTCACCTTGACCGCGGTGCCACCGCTTGCGAAGAAGCTGCCGAACTGGGTCTGCATCTCAGTGGTGACGGCGCCGGTCGGATCGAAGTTCTCGTCCGGTGCCAGCAGCGAGCTGTGACCACCGGCCACGAAGCGGGTGGCGTGGTGGTTGGCCGCGCCGGTCGCGCTCAGGGGTTGCAGGGCCAGTACCTTGAACAGCGGCTCGGTGCCACCCAGAGGGGCGGTGGCAATGCTGTTCGGGATCACCCGATCCGACAGGCTCAGGGCGCCGTCGCCGACGACTTCAGTGGCAAACAGCGGGAAGTCCGCCGCTATGCCGCGACCCAGGTTGATCGGATCAGCCGAGTCCAGTACCGACTGGGCTGCGAAGCTGTAGCTCTGCAGGGTACCGGCCGCGGTGGCCTGAGTGGCGGCGTCCTGGCTCGGCAGGAACTCGTTGACGAAGCAGGTCGGCACCGCCGTCTTGCAGTTAGGCGCATAGGCGGTGAAGGCCGCCTTCAGGGCGGCACTGCCAGCGGTCAGCACGCTCATCTGGATCGTCGGGCCGAAGGTCGGCGAGTTCAGCAGCAGCGGCGCTATGCCGCCACCCGGCATGGCCAGGCCGCCGGTGTCGAACTTGAACAGGGCATCGGCCTGGGGATTGCCAACGGACTGGTTGGCCACCGCCAGCAGGTTGGCCCCCGCGATGGCGCCCAGGGAGTGACCCAGGAAGTGCACCTTGAGGCTGCCAGCGGTGCCGATGGCTCCCTTGGCATTGGCCAGCCCCACCGCCAGACGCAGACCCAGCAGATCCGCCACGCTCTGTTTCAGGTTGTCACGGGCCACCGTCAGGTAGCTCAGGTTCAGGTAGGGGGTCGGGTTGTCGGAGGTGGTCACCGAGTCCATGCTGCCGGTCAGGGCGAAGCCGCGCTCACCGTGCAGCGGATGGTCGATCACCACCACGGCCACGTTCTTGCTCGCCTGGGCACCGGCGCCGATCTGACCCAGGGCCAGGGCGTAGGCGTTCTCCTTCACCGAGGTGACGCCGTGCTGATAGATGATCACGTCGGTGATGGCTGTCAGCGGCGCGGCGGCGAAGATCCGCATCGGGACGGACTGCACCTCTTCCAGCGCCGGCAGCGGGTTGAAGCGGCCTATGTTCTGCTCGGGATCCAGCGCCTTGCCGCCGGAGGTGAGGGTCACCCCGATCAGCTTGCTCGCTTCCGCCAGCAGCTCGGCCTGACGGCTCGGATCGGCGATGAGTTCGCCCAGCAGGGCCGGATCCACACCGGCGCCCACCAGGCCACCGATCACCTCGGCATCCTGGGCCTTCAGCGCATTGGCGATGGCATAGAGGCTGGGGATGGCACCGTGCCAGGACTGGGTCCTGGCCTTGTCCCAGGAGCCGGCGGTGGCCGGAGAGGAGAGGAAGTAGGGCAGCTTGACGGTGCCGCTATAAACCTTGGCTGCCTGCGCCAGGCCGTTGAGCGGGGTGCCTGGGCCAAAGGCGGCGGCAATGGCATCCTTCTGCTCCTGGGGCAGGAATGGCTCGGCTTCCAGCTGGGTCAGGAAGGCGGCGTTTGCCGTCACCCCCAGGGTGTAGGTACCGGGCAGGCTGGTGTTGCCCAGGGCATCCTGCTTCCACAGGGCGGCAGCGTCCAGGGTCGGGCTCTTGAGCACGGAAGCGGCCGCACCCTTCACCGCCACCAGCACGTCGGCGCCGGACTGGGTACCGAACCAGTCGGAGAAGATCACGTGGTCGCTGGTGATGCCGGTGGCAGCCTTGAACAGCCCTTCCTGCAGCGCGATCAGGCCGCTGATGGTCTGCTCCTGGGCATTGCTGCCGGTGCTGGTCTTGTAGTTGCTGTAGTCGCTACCCGGTCGCAGGGGGTTGCCGCTGCTGTCCTTGAGCGAATCGGTCGCCACTATCATGTAGTAGGAAGCCGGATTGAGCGGCTTGAGCGGCACCAGGTTCAGCTTGCCCGCCGACTCGGCGACCACGAAGTCCACCCCGTAGGCCAGCACCTTCTTCACGCCACTCGGGCGCAGGGCGGTGCTGTCGAACTCCAGCTCCAGCAGGTAGAGCGGAGCCACCGAGGCACCGAATTCGGCGGCGGACGGCGCTTTGACCGTGATGCCTGAGGCCGTCACGGGCACTATCTGGATCGCCTGGGTCGTGGACCAGCCATCCAGGGTGGAGAGGGCGGAGACTGGATTGGAGAGATCGGCCGTTTCGGTCGAGAACTTCAGGGTGCCGTCACTGGCACGGGCGGCCAGGGCGCTGGGGCGCGCCGCATTAGTGCCGCTCAGCAGATAATCGAGATAGCTTGAGGTATCGCCTTTGTTGTCGTCACTGCCACCACAACCGCTCAGCAGCGCACTGACGACGGCCGCGTAAATTAGCTTCTTTTTCATATCCTTATCTCTTTTATGTTGTTATCCATGATGAGCCTGACGGGGTAGGGTCCAAACCCGACCGAGTCATATTAACAGCAACGCAACAATTAATAAGCCTCTGGTCGGTCATCTGATCTGATTTTTTTGTGTACAGCATCAAGGAATTGGAATTGATCCCCGGCGAAAGAGGGTAGCAGCCTTCCCCTTATCACCAGACCCGACCAGAGCCTTTCCGCGCCAGTGGCGCAAAAAGCCACCCCGATCTCGGCAAAGGGGGGGATTTGTCGGTAGAATGGCGCCATTGCTTAAGGAGAACCCCATGATCGACCCGAAAAAACTGGAAGAGATCGCCAAACAGATACACAACGCCCTGCCGCCCGGCATTCGCAGCATGGGTGAAGAGGTGGAGAAGAAGACCCGTCAGGTGCTGCAGGCCCAGCTGAACAAGCTGGATCTGGTGAGCCGTGAAGAGTTTGACGTGCAGACCAAGGTGCTGCTGCGCACCCGGGAGAAGCTGACCGCCCTCGAGGCCAAGCTGGCCCAGCTGGAACAGCAGCTCGCCGCCAAGGGCGAGTAATCCGGCGCGACGTCCCGTCGGCACATAAGACAAACCCCAGCCAGGCTGGGGTTTGTTGTTTCTGATGCCCGAGGGGGATGGGCCGATGCGGGCTGGCGAACCAGGTTGCTCACCCTCTCATCCTCCCTTCTCCCGCGAAAGGAGCAGGGAGCGGATCGGCGTTCCTCGGGAAGGCGGTGATCAGATAAATTCGTAGGCGTCGCCGAAGATGCGCTCGGGCTCGGCACCCAGCACCTTGAACTCCTCGCGGGCGGCACCCGCCATCTCGAAGCGACCGGCCACATAGATGTCGTAGTCATGCAGGCTGACGAAGTCATCCATGATGGCCTTGTGCACCAGGCCGGTCTTGCCGGTCCAGTCCGCTTGTGGCTCCTGCACCACGGGGATGAAGGTGAGCGGCGCATAGTCGCGCTCCCACTGCTGCATCTGCCCCTGCTCATAGAGCCAGTGCGCCTGGCGCACGCCCCAGTAGAGGAACACCGGGCGCTTGCTGCCGGTATCGATCAGATACTCCAGGATGGCACGGGCGTAAGAGAAGCCGGTACCGCCCGCCATCAGGATCAGGGGGCGCGGCGATTCGTCGCGCAGGAAGGCCTTGCCCGCCGCCAGCTCGATCTCGATCTCCCCCTGCTCGCGCATGCGGGCCAGCACCTGACCGGCGTAGGCGTTTTCCGGGGTGGCACCGATCTGCAGCTCCAGCACACCGGAGCGGGTCGGCGAGTTGGCGATGGAGAAGGGGCGCTTGTCCGAATCGCTCATCACCACCAGCAGATACTGGCCAGGCTTGAAGCTCACCGCTTGCTGCGGCGTCAGGGCCACGTGCCAGATGGTGTCGACATATTCGCGCAGTTCCTCTACGCGGCACTTGATACGTTGCATTCTTGTCCTTGTGAGGGGCCTGCCCGGCCCGCTTCGCTCATGGTTTCACTGTTTTTATGGCGACCAGTTGGTGGTCAAGTCCGTCGAGCATACCCAATTCGGCACGGCAATACCGCACTTTTGCGTCGGTATGGCCGCCAGCCCGGGTGGGTCGCTCAGTCGAGGATCTTCAACTCGTCCCAGATCCCGTCGATCTTCTGCTTCACCGCCTCGTCCTGGACTATGGGCTGACCCCACTCACGGTTGCTCTCCCCCGGCCACTTGTTGGTGGCATCCAGCCCCATCTTGGAGCCGAGCCCCGAGACCGGCGAGGCGAAGTCGAGGTAGTCGATGGGGGTGTGCTCGATCAGGGTGGTGTCCCGCGCCGGGTCCATCCGGGTGGTGATGGCCCAGATCACGTCCTTCCAGTCCCGGGCGTTGATGTCGTCGTCGCAGACGATCACGAACTTGGTGTACATGAACTGGCGCAGGAAGGACCAGACCCCCAGCATCACCCGCTTGGCATGGCCGGGATAACGCTTCTTGATGGTCACCACCGCCATCCGGTAGGAGCAGCCTTCCGGCGGCAGGTAGAAGTCCACGATTTCGGGGAACTGCTTCTGCAGCAGCGGCACGAACACCTCGTTCAATGCCACTCCGAGCACGGCAGGCTCATCGGGCGGACGGCCGGTGTAGGTGCTGTGATAGATGGCATCACGGCGCATGGTCATGTGGGTGATGGTGAACACCGGGAACTCGTCCACCTCGTTGTAGTAGCCGGTGTGATCCCCGTAGGGGCCCTCGGGCGCCATCTCCCCCGGCTCCAGATAGCCTTCCAGCACGATTTCGGCGCTGGCGGGCACCTCCAGCTCGCAGCTCAGGGCCTTCACCACCTCGGTACGGCTGCCCCGCAGCAGGCCGGCGAAGGCGTACTCGGAGAGACTGTCCGGCACCGGCGTCACAGCGCCGAGTATGGTCGCAGGATCGGCGCCGAGCGCCACCGCCACCGGGAAACGCTCACCCGGGTGGGCCTCCTGCCACTCGCGAAAATCGATGGCGCCGCCGCGGTGATCCAGCCAGCGCATGATCAGCTTGTTCTTGCCGATCTTCTGCTGGCGGTAGATGCCGAGGTTCTGACGCTTCTTGTAGGGGCCACGGGTGATGGTCAGCCCCCAGGTCACCAGGGGCGCCACATCGCCGGGCCAGCAGTGCTGGATGGGGATCTGGTCCAGATCCACCGCATCCCCCTCCAGCACCACCTGCTGACAGGGGGCGGAGGAGAGCCGCTTGGTCGGCATGTTGAGCACCTGCTTGAAGATGGGCAGCTTCTCCATCAGCTCCTTGAGGCCGCGGGGCGGCTCTGGCTCCTTCAGGTAGGAGAGCCAGACCCCGACCTGGCGCAGGGCACCGACATTGGGTTGGCCCATGCCCATGGCGACCCGATCCGGGGTGCCGAACAGATTGGTCAGCACCGGCATGGCATAGCCTTTGGGATTCTCGAACAGCAGGGCCGGGCCGCCCGCACGCAGGGTACGGTCGCTGATCTCGGTCATCTCCAGATAGGGGTCTATCTCGCGGCTGATGCGCTTGAGCTGTCCGGTTTGTTCCAGCTGCGCGATGAAATCACGCAAGTCCTTGTATTTCATGCAGGTACCCTAGCGGGGTCAGGAGGTTCCGCATTATAACCCTGGCCGCGCATCCGGTGTACCCGTATCGGGCAGCATGATGGACGAGGCGTGACGCCGCTCCTGCCGGGTGAGCCTGTCCGCCAGCTGGCCCAGCAGCCTGGGCTCGTCCATCTGCAGCAAGAGACCGGCCACCAGGCCGCCATACTGGTGCTTGCCGAGCTCCGCCAGCAGATACTGCTGGGCACCGTCCGGCAGCGGCGAGAGCTGACTGAGCTGCTGCAGGGCGGGGATCATCAACCGCCCGTTGCGGCTGGCGGCGATCAGCAGATCGCTCGCCTCCTGGCCGGTATGGAAGCGGGAAATGGAGTGCAGGGCAGCCAGGCTGTCGTGATCCACAGGCTGGCGCCACAGCTTCAGGTAGAGCGCTGTGTCGCCCGTCCGTTCGATGAGGTGCAGCAGCAACTGGTTGTCAGGCAGGAAGATATTGAGGGAGGCGAGCCGGTCGGCCTCGCGTCGCAGCACTGGGGTGGGCTGGTCATCGAGCACGGCCAGCAGCGCCTGTTGCTGCCGGGCCAGCTCAGGGTTGCGGCTGTAGTAGAGCTGCTTGTAGTCGAAGCTGTTCTGCTCCAGCAGTTGGCGGTAGTTGTCCTGCCAGGCCAGCTGTTGCCAGTGGTTGAGCACCAGCCGGGCCTCGGCGGCAAAATCATAGGCGGGCAGCTGCACTAGGAAACCGTCCACCTCCCCCTCCACCAGCCATTGCGGCGCCTTGGCGGCCTGCACCCGTACCCAGGCCAGCAGGGCGGGGCTGGGGGCGGCCGATGACTTGAGCCCGCTCAGCAACTGATGCAGCAAATACTCCCGCTGCCCTACCGACAGGGTCTCGAGCAGCGAGTCCATGGCATCAAACTGCCCCAATGCCATACGGCTATCCAGGTACGCCCGGTGCCCCTCCAACCCCTCGTCCGCCACCAGAGGTGCCTGCAGCTGCGGCGGGGTATCGGCATGCACAGGGGCAGCCAGCATCCAGCAGAGTCCGATGAGAAATACCAGCTTCATGACGTCCCTTTCCTTGTGACATCGAGGCTACATACTACTAAGCCAGCCGTGAAATAGATAAACAAAAACCGCGACCTGGGCCGCGGTTCTGTCATTCCAAGATGCAGTTATTTCTGCTGACGCTTCATGGAGTCGAAGAATTCGTCGTTGGTCTTGGTGGCTGCCAGCTTGTCGATGAGGAACTCGATGCTGTCGATCTCGCCCATGGGGTGAATGATCTTGCGCAGTATCCACATCTTCTGCAGCTCGTCCGGCGCGGTCAGCAGCTCTTCCTTGCGGGTGCCGGAGCGGGTGATGTCGATGGCCGGGTAGACGCGCTTCTCGGCAATCTTGCGCGAGAGGTGCAGTTCCATGTTGCCGGTACCCTTGAACTCTTCGTAGATGACTTCATCCATCTTGGAGCCGGTATCGATCAGCGCGGTGGCGATGATGGTCAGGCTGCCGCCTTCCTCGACGTTACGGGCCGCACCGAAGAAGCGCTTAGGTCTATGCAGGGCGTTGGCATCCACACCACCGGTCAGCACCTTGCCGGATGACGGGATGACGGTGTTGTAGGCGCGCGCCAGACGGGTGATGGAGTCTAGCAGGATCACCACGTCCTTCTTGTGCTCGACCAGGCGCTTGGCCTTCTCGATCACCATCTCGGCAACCTGGACGTGACGGGAGGCAGGCTCGTCGAAGGTGGAAGCGATCACTTCACCCTTCACCATGCGCTGCATCTCGGTCACTTCTTCCGGGCGCTCGTCGATCAGCAGAACGATCAGTTCGCAGTCCGGGTGGTTGTAGGCGATGCTCTGGGCGATGTTCTGCAGCAGCATGGTCTTACCGGCCTTGGGCGGTGCGACGATGAGGCCACGCTGACCTTTACCGATCGGGGACGCCAGATCCAGCACGCGGGCGGTGATGTCTTCGGTAGAGCCGTTGCCACGCTCCATGCGCAGGCGCTCGTTGGCGTGCAGGGGGGTCAGGTTTTCGAACAGGATCTTGTTGCGGGAGTTTTCCGGACGGTCGTAGTTGACGTCGTTGACCTTGAGCAGGGCGAAGTAGCGCTCACCCTCTTTCGGCGGCCGGATCTTGCCGGAGATGGTATCACCGGTACGCAGGTTGAAGCGGCGGATCTGGCTCGGGGAGACATAGATGTCATCCGGGCCTGCCAGATAGGAGCCGTCTGCGCTGCGCAGGAAGCCAAAGCCGTCGGTCAGGATTTCCAGCACACCGTCGCCAAAGATATCCTCGCCACCCTTGGCGTGCGCCTTGAGGATCGCGAAGATGATGTCTTTCTTGTGCGCCCGAGCCAGATTTTCCAACCCCATGGATTCGCCAAGCTGTACCAGCTCGGACACAGGAGTGTTCTTTAATTCAGTCAGATTCATAGTGGTGAAAGTCTGTAAGCAAGGATTGAAATGAGGAGACAGTCTGCTGGATTGATGCTGATCGGATTTGACTTGCCAGGCTGCTGTTAAGCAAAGAGTCAGGCAAAAAGGTTAGCAAACGAGCGATAAACTAGCACCAATCGGGATGAGCGTCTAGGTGATAAAACACAAGGAGCGCATTATTGCAATGCGCTCCTTCTTGATTATTACAGGTTACCGTCCAGGAACTCTTTCAGCTGAGTCTTGGACAGGGCGCCGACCTTGGTCGCTGCCACTTCGCCATTCTTGAACAGCAAGAGGGTCGGGATACCGCGAATGCCATACTTGGGCGGAGTGTCGGCGTTATGATCGATGTTCAATTTCGCCACGGTCACGCGACCGGCATATTCTTGGGCGACTTCGTTCAGGATCGGGGCAATCATCTTGCACGGACCGCACCATTCAGCCCAGAAATCGACCAGAACGGGGCTGTCGGCTTTGATTACATCGGCCTCGAAGCTGGCATCGCTCAGCTGAACAATCTTGTCACTCATCTCCAACTCCAGTCAGTAATTAAGGCTTTATTGATGGTTCAACAAAGGCAATAGTTGCCCTATTTGAAATGATCCTGTTTATTATTGCAAGCCTAACCTGATAACCTACCGCCATGAGCAAAACACATTTAACGACCGAAAAATTCGCCCAAATGGGCCTCGAACCCGAAGTTCTGGCTGGTCTGGAATCAAAGGGATTTCACTATTGTACGCCCATCCAGGCACTGTCTCTGCCGCTGCTGGTAGAAGGCCATGACCTCGCCGGTCAGGCCCAGACGGGGACCGGCAAGACCCTTGCCTTCCTGGCCGCGACCTTCAACTATCTATTGACCCATCCGCTGACCAGGCCGCGCCTCGTCAATCAGCCCCGCGCCATCATCATGGCCCCGACCCGGGAGCTGGCGGTCCAGATCTACAACGATGCAGAAGGCATGTCCGCCTCCACCGGGCTCAAGCTCGGTCTCGCCTATGGTGGCGAAGGCTATGACAAGCAGCTGGCCGTGCTGGAGCAGGGTGTCGACATCCTGATCGGCACCACCGGCCGCATCATCGACTACTTCAAGTCCAAGGTCATCGATCTCGGCAACATCCAGGTGGTGGTGCTGGACGAAGCGGATCGCATGTTCGATCTCGGCTTCATCAAGGACATCCGCTTCCTGTTCCGCCGCATGCCGCCCGCCACCGAGCGTCTGAGCATGCTGTTCTCCGCCACCCTCTCCCTGCGGGTGCAGGAGCTGGCGTACGAGCACATGAACCACCCGGAACACGTGCAGATCGAGCCGGAACAGATGACCGGCGTGCGCATCAAGGAGGAGCTGTTCTACCCCTCCAACGAAGACAAGATGCTGCTGCTGCTCTCCCTGATGGAAGAGGAGTGGCCGGAAAAAGCCATCGTCTTCGCCAACACCAAGCATGTCTGCGAAGACGTGCATGCGTGGCTGGAGAACGACGGCCACCGCGTCGGCCTGCTGACCGGTGACGTGCCGCAGAAGAAACGGATGAAGATCCTGGAAGACTTCACCAAGGGCACCCTGGACATCCTGGTCGCCACCGACGTGGCCGCCCGTGGTCTGCACATCCCCGACGTGACCCACGTCTTCAACTACGACCTGCCCGACGACGCCGAAGACTATGTCCACCGTATCGGTCGTACCGGTCGTGCCGGCAAGAGCGGTCACTCCATCAGCCTGGCCTGTGAAGACTATGCCTTCAACCTGCCGGCCATCGAGGAGTACATCCATCACCCCATCCCGGTCAGCAAGTACGATCGCGACTCCCTGCTGGATGACGTGACCCCCCCGAAACGGGTGTTCCGCAACCGTCAGCCGGTGAACCGCAACATGCGGGATCGCCAGGGTGGTGGCAACAGCAACAACCGCCGCCGTCCGCCACGCAAGAACTGAGGGACGGGCCCAGTTGCACAACTCGCCGCTCTATGCCGCCATCGACCTCGGCTCCAACAGCTTTCACATGCTGGTGGTGCGCGAGGTCGCCGGTGCCCTGCGCACCGTCACCAAGGTCAAGCGCAAGGTTCGCCTCGCCGCCGGTCTCGACCCTGAGTTTCGCCTCAACCGTGCCGCCATGGAGCGGGGCTGGGACTGCCTGCGCCTGTTCTCCGAGCAGTTGCAGGATATTCCGTCCGACAACATCCGGGTGGTGGGTACCGCCACCTTGCGCCTCGCCACCAACGTCGATGAATTCCTGAGCGAAGCGGAACGGGTGCTCAACCACAGCATCGAGATCATCTCGGGCGAGGAAGAGGCCAAGACCATCTATGAGGGGGTCTCCTGGACCTCAGCCGGGGAAGGCAATCGGCTGGTGATCGACATCGGCGGCGCCAGCACAGAGCTGGTGATAGGCGAACACAGCGAGGCCAAGCTGCTCAACAGCCTGCACATGGGCTGCGTCACCTGGCTCAACAACCACTTCGGTGACGGCGAGCTCTCCGAGGCCCGTTTCCAGCAGGCCATTGTCGCCGCCAGGACGGTGCTGGAGAAGGTGGCGGAAGATTACCGCACCCTCGGCTGGCGCACCTGTGTCGGCGCCTCCGGCACCGTCCAGGCGCTGCAGGAGATCATGCTGGCGCAAGGGAAGAGCGAGCGGGTCACCCTGCCCAAGCTGCAGGAGCTGATGGGTCAGGCCATCGCCTGTGGCAGGCTGGATCGGCTGCAGCTGGAAGGGCTGGCCGCCGAGCGGCTGACCGTGTTCCCCTCCGGCCTCGCCATTCTGATCGCCATCTTCGAGACCCTGAGCATAGAGAGCATGACGCTGGCGGGTGGCGCCCTGCGAGAGGGCCTGATCTACGGCCTGCTCGGCAACAATCACGACTGTGATGCCCGGGACAGAACCGCCGACAGCCTGATCAGCCGCTATCAGCTGGACAAGGAGCACGCCGAGCGGGTGCGTGACACCGCCGTCGAGGCGTTCAACCAGCTGCAGCCGGCCTGGCGTCTCTCCAAGCGTTACGGTCGCCCGATCTTGCGTTATGCCGCCCTGCTGCACGAGATCGGCCTCTGCATCGAGTACAAGAAGGCGCCGCAACACGCCGCCTACATCATCGACAACATCGACATGCCGGGCTTCACCCCGGCGCAGAAGAAGCTGTTGTCGGCCCTGCTGTTCAACCAGCGGGACGAATTCAAGCTGGACACCCTGGAGAAGCAGGGCGCCGTCACCGGTCGCCAGGCGATCCGGCTGGCCCGCATCCTGCGCATCTCGCTGATCCTCTGTATGCGCCGCACCCAGGGCACTGTGCCCAGCTTCACCCTGCAGGCCGAGGAGGAGTCGCTGACCCTGACCCTGCCCAAGGGGTGGATGGACGAACACTACCTGCGCGCCAGCGAGCTGCGGCTCGAGGTGGATCGCCAGCAGAAGATGGGCTGGCCCACCCGGGTGCAGGAAGCCTGATTGGGCGCCACGCGCCCACTCTGCTCCTTTTCCCATCTGTTCCGACAATCTCTTTCGCAGCCAGGTTCGGCACCATTCAAGGCCTTACCTTTGATTTGATTTAACTTTTTATCCAACTCCGGATCTCCGTTCCCTCCTGCCATCTAGCCTCTATCGCCAGCTCGGCTAGAGTTGGATTGTCTCTCCCATAGGAACGGAAACCATGAAACATTTGACCCTGATCGGCCTGACCGCCCTGCTGACCGCCTGTGGTGGTGGCAGCGACAGCAATGACAACCCACAGAATGCCCAGATGTCCCTGGCCTTCTCCGACGCCCCGGTGGATTCGGTCAGCAAGGTCTGCATCGCCGTTTCCAACATCAGCATCCATCCCGTCTCGGGTACAGAGCAGGCATGGAGCACCGCCAGCTTCCTGACCTCGGCCCAGGACGATGGCTGCACGCCGGCAGGGGAACTCATCCCCCTCGACAGCGCGGGACACCCCCTGTTCACCTACATCGATCTGCTGCAATACCCGGGCTCCGCCAGCCGACCCCTGCTGGCCAGCCAGAGCGTGGTACCCGGCGAATACAGCCAGATGCGGCTGCGGGTCCTGGATGGCCGGGATGCGGGCAACCAGTTTTTGGACGGCACCCCCTACTCCTACGTCAGGCAGGATGATGGTGTGATCAAGCCGCTGGAAGTACCCAGCAACGAGCTCAAGCTGGATGCCTTCACCATCGCCGCCAACGGCCTCAGCGCCTTCACCACAGAGTTCGACCTGCGCCACTCCATGGTGTTGCCGGGTCATGAGGAGTATTACAAGCTCAAGCCAAGAGGCGTGCGGCTGGTGAACAACACCGAGGTGGCCACCGTCAAGGGCACAGTGGCCAGCGGGCTCTGTGGTGGCGTGCTGACCGACAAGGCCTTCGTCTACTTCTATGACGAGTTGCGCCCGGTGGGCGACGACGCTTACCCGGACATGGCAGACCTCGACAACGGCTTCTATGCCAGCGCCCCCGTACTGCCCCTGGCTGGTGGTGGCTACGGCTACGAGCTGGGCTTCGTGAACCTCGGCAATTACGACATGACGCTGGTCTGCAACGGCGACGAAGATGATCCGGAACTGGCCGGCGACCCGCTGCAACTGGAGCAGGTGCTGAAGGCTCAGGCGGTAGTGGCCCCCACCACCAGCATCAACTTCCAGTAAGGGGCCAGGGGCTCAGGGGCGAGAAGCATCATGACTGACTATCAACCCATCAGCTGTGACCTCTACGACTGGCTCGAGATCGCCGCCAATTGGCACTTGCCTGTGACCCTCGCCAGCCGCGACGGTCGCCGGTGGGATGACAGGGTCCGCACCATAGAGGCCAGTGACGGCGTCGAGTATCTGCTGCTGGAGGGCGGCGAGCGTCTCAGCCTCGCCGACCTGGCGACCCTGGATCTCGTCTGGCAGGGGGAAGCGCGGCATATCCGCTTCGCCCCTGCCAGCTGACCTCAAGGCAAAAAGGAGGGCCAACACAGGTTGGCCCTCCTTTTTTTATCTCGCCTACCCTGGCTGGCTTTAACCCGCCAGCGCCGCCATCACATAGACGTCGAAGCGGTTGCTCTTGGTCTCTATGGCCATGCTCGGTTTGTGCTCGTTGAGCCAGCCCGCGTAGTCCGGGCGCTTCACCACCACCCGCTTCTGTGCCATCTGCAGCGCCGCCGGCAGCAGGGCATCCGCATCGAGATCCGGCCCCACCAGGGACTGGAACACCCGCATCTCCTTCTTCACCAGCGCCGACTTCTGCTTGTGGGGGAACATGGGGTCCAGGTAGATCACCTCGGGCCGCTCCGGCAACGCCAGCAGGTTGTCCACCGCAGGCCCCTGCAGGAGATGCATGCGCTCGCTGACCCAGGGGCCTATCTCGGGATCCTGCGCCGCCCGCACCAGGCCGTCCTGCAACAGGGCCCCCACCACGGGGCTGCGCTCTATCAGGGTCACCTTGCAGCCGAGGGAGGCGAGCACGAAGGCGTCGCGGCCGAGCCCGGCGGTGGCATCCACCACGGTCGGCATGGCCCCGGACTTCAACCCCACCGCCTTGGCGATGGACTGGCCGCGGCCGCCACCGAACTTGCGCCTGTGGGCCACGGCCCCTTCCACGAAGTCCACATAGACAGCACCCAGCTTGGGTTCGTCCAGCTTGCGCAGCTCCAGCCTGGTGTCAGTCAGCACCAGCGCAAAGGGGGCGGGAAACTCCACCTCGGCCAGACGCAGTCGCAGGGCGTCCAGCTCGCCGTCGCGGGCGGGCACTTCACTGAAAACCTGGATATGGGGCATAACGAAGACTCATGGCGGCACGGAAGCGAGCATGATAGCAGAAGCGGGGGATCAGCTCACTGTGGTCAGGTTGGCCAGGTTCATCCCCTGGCGATTGAGGGTCAGGTATTCCACCAGATCGTCATAGGGCAGCGGGCGGCTGAGCAGATAGCCCTGGGTGAAGGCACAGCCCTTCTGGCAGAGGAAGTTGAGCTGCTCCCGGGTCTCCACCCCCTCGATCACCACCTGCATGCCGAGGTTGTGCACTATGTTGATGATGCCGTCCAGCAGCAGCCTGTCCTGCTCGTTGAAGGGGATGTGGCGCACGAAGGATCTGTCTATCTTGACCAGATCCACCGGGAAGGTGCGCAGGTAGTTGAGGGCCGAGTAGCCGGTGCCGAAGTCGTCGATGGCCAGCTTGCAGCCGGCCTCGCGCAGGGCATCGATCCGCACCCTGTGCTGATCGCTGCTCTCCATCAGCAGGGACTCGGTGATCTCTATGATGATGTCCGCCGGGTCCAGGTCGAAGTGGCGGATCACCCTGAGCCACTCGTTCGCCTCGGGATCTATGGTCTGGAACTCCAGGGTGGAGCGGTTGATGGACATCTGCAACTCCGGGAAACCGGACTTCTGCAGCCTCGCCAGATCCCGGCACGACTGCCAGAGTACCAGGGCACCCAGCCCCTGGATGAGCCCCGCCTCTTCCGCCAGCGGGATGAAGTCTGCCGGCGAGACCTGACCCCAGTGGGGGTGATACCAGCGCACCAGAGCCTCCAGCTTGGCGACCCGGCCGCTGCGATTGTCCCAGATGGGCTGATAGGCCATGGTCAGCTGCGCCAGCTTGATGGCCTCCGCCAGATCCTGCTGCATCTGGTGGCGCTGGCTCACCTCTTCGCGCATGGAGGCGCTGTAGGTACCGAGGGAGCGTCCCTGCCGCTTGGCGACGAACAGCGCCTGCTCCGCATTGCGCAGCAGCTCGTCGCTGTCGCCGCCGTCGTTGGGGCAGAGGGTGATGCCGAGGGTCGCGGTCACATAGAGGTGCTGATTGGCCAGCATGAAGGGGCGGGCGAAGCCGCCGATCACCTGCTTGGCAAACACCTCGGCCTGGCGGCGGTTGACGATGCCGGGCACCAGGAAGGCGAACTCGTCGCCACCGATGCGGGCCACCAGATCCTCGGTGCGCACCCGGCTCACCAGCCGATCCGACACCTCTCGCAGCAGGGCATCGCCCACATGGTGATCCATGCTGTTGTTGACCGCCTTGAAGTTGTTGAGGTCGAGCACCATCAGCGCGAAGCGCTCCCCCCGCTCGCAGAAGCGGGCGAGACAGCGGCCGAACAGCCAGCGGTTCGGCAGCCCGGTGAGGTTGTCGTAGTTGGCCTGGGCGGCGATCTTCTGCTCCGCCAGCTTGGTCTGGGAGAGATCGCTGAAGATAGCGATGTACTGGCTGATCCTGCCCCCTTCCCGCAGGGCGCTGATCATCAGCTGCTGGGGATAGAGCTTGCCGTTCTTGCGCTTGTTCCACACCTCGCCGCGCCAGATCCCCACCCGCTCCAGGGCGTGGTACATGTCGGCGTAGAAGGTCTGATCGTGCAGCCCGGACTTGAGCAGGCTGGGACGCTGGCCGCGGGCCTCCTCCTCGCTGTAGCCGGTGATCTTCTCGAACGCCGGGTTCACCGAGATGATGCGACTGTCGGCATCGCACACCAGGATGGCCTCGGAGAGGTTGTCATAGACCCGGTGGGAGAGCTTGAGCTGCTCCGCATGGCGCTTCATGGGATCTATGTTCTCCAGCACCACCATGAGGTAGTCCGGATGCATCTGCTCGTTGCGGATCAGGGTCACAGTCAACCGGCCCCACAGCACAGAGCCGTCCCGGTGCAGGTAGCGCTTCTCCTGGGTGAAGGCGGGGCGCTCTCCCCGCTTGAGGGCGTCGTAGAGCGGGATGCTGGTCAGCCAGTCGTCTGGGTGGTTGAGCTCGGCGACGGTGAGCCGCAGCAGCTCCTGCTGGCTGTAGCCCAGCATCTTCTCGATGGCCGGGTTGACCCAGAGGATGGTGCCGTTGAGATCGAGCTTGCCGATGCCGACCGGTGCATGGGACATCATGGTGTCCAGGAAGTCGGGGCATTCCGGCTGGGTTGGGGGCGACTGACGCTGCTGCTGATACATCAGGGCCAGTTCACGGCCGGCGAGCGGCGCCAGCAGCCGCAGCAGCCCCATGATCTTGTCCATTCTGGGGGTGGCCCGCTTGAACATGACACTGCACAGCCCCAGGGTCTCCCCCTCGGCACTCTTCAGTGCGACGCCGGCATAGGCCCTGACCTGGCAGCGTTCCAGCACGGCCGCATGGGGAAACAGCTCCCGGGTACGATCGCTGAACCAGGCTTCTCCCTGCTGCATGGCGATCTCGCCCGGGGTGTCCGCGAGGGGGAAGCTGTAGGAATTGATGTCGAGAGAGGCCGGATAGGCGGCATGCACGGTGAAGAAGAGCCCGGCCTGATCCTTGCCTGAAACCAGGACGAAGTCAGCCCCGACCGCGTTGGCGATTTCACTCACAAAGGTATCAAAATATCCCTGACCACTCGAATGAGACAGGCTGGAGATGATTTGATAGACAGACTCGAGTGCTCGCCTCATGGCAAGGTTCTTTCTCTCCTTGGAAGGTAGAACCCGACTCTACTGAAGAGGCGGGGCCAGTGCAAACATGCACTCCGCAAGATATTAAAAAGCCTTGGAAAAAGGGACCAAAAGGTCCCTTTTTCTCTCAAAAATCACGCTGTGATCCCACTATGTCGCAAATCTGTACCTGCTTGAAGCTCACGCCGGCGAAGGCGCCGGGCCTCAGGCGGCTATCCCGCTGTGACGTAGCAGGGCATCCACCTTGGGCTCGCGACCACGGAAGGCGCGGAACAGCTCCATCGGCTCCTTGGATCCCCCCTTCTCCAGAATGTGCTGCAGGAAGGATTGGCCGGTGGCCGGGTTGAAGATCCCCTCCTCCTCGAAACGGGAGAAGGCATCGGCGGAGAGCACCTCGGCCCACTTGTAGCTGTAGTAGCCCGCCGCATAGCCACCCGCGAAGATGTGGGAGAAGCTGTGCTGGAAGCGGTTGAACGCCGGCGGCGTCATCACGGCCACCTGGCTGCGCACCTCCGCCAGCAGGGCCGGGATCTGATCCGGATTGGCCGGGTCAAACTCCTGGTGCAGACGGAAGTCGAACAGGGCGAACTCCAGCTGACGCAGCATCTGCATCGCCGCCTGGAAGTTGCGGGCGGTCAGCATCTTCTCCAGCAGATCCGCGGGCAGCGGCTCGCCGGTTTCATGATGGCCGGAGATGAAGGCCAGCGCCTCGGACTCCCAGCACCAGTTCTCGAGGAACTGGCTCGGCAGCTCCACCGCATCCCAGGCCACGCCATTGATGCCGGCCACGCCGGCCACGTCGATCCGGGTCAGCATGTGGTGAATGCCGTGGCCGAACTCGTGGAACAGGGTGACCACTTCGTTGTGGGTGAACAGGGCCGGCTTGCCATCCACCGGGCCGTTGAAGTTGCAGGTCAGGTAGGCCACCGGCTTTTGCAGCGAGCCGTCCTGACGGTAGCGACGACCGAGGCAGACATCCATCCAGGCGCCGCCCTGCTTGTGTTCCCGGGCATAGAGATCGAGGTAGAAGCTGCCGCGCAGCTCGTCCTCGGCATCGAAGATGTCGTAGAAGCGCACGTCCGGGTGCCAGGTGTCGATGCCGAGGCGCTCGCGCACCTTCATGCCGAATACCCGCTTCACCACCTCGAACAGCCCCTTCACCACCTTGCTGGCGGGGAAGTAGGGGCGCAGCTGCTCGTCGGAGATGGAGAACTTGTGCTGCTTGAGCTTCTCGGCGTAGTAGGCGAGATCCCAGGCCGCCAGCTCGCTCTGGCCGTGCTGCTCGGCGGCAAAGGTGCGGATCTCCTCCAGCTCGGCCTTGCCTTGGGGCAGGGACTTGGCCGCCAGATCGGTGAGGAAACTCACCACCTGCTCGGGCTTGTCCGCCATCTTGGTGGCCAGGGAGAGCTCGGCGTAGTTGGCAAAGCCCAGCAGCTGGGCCAGCTCGCGGCGCAGGGTGAGCAGCTCGCTCATGATGGCGGAGTTGTCCCACTTGCCCGCATTGGGGCCCTGGTCGGAGGCACGGGTGGTGAAGGCCTCATACAGCTCGGCCCGCAGGGCACGGTTGTCCGCATACATCATCACCGGCAGGTAGGAGGGGATATCCAGGGTGAACAGCCACCCCTCCTTGCCCTTGAGTTCGGCCATCTGGCGGGCGGCCGCCTGCGCGCTCGCGGGCAGACCGGCCAATTCAGCCTCGTCGGTCACCAGCTTGCTCCAGCCCTGGGTCGCATCCAGCACGTTGTTGCTGAAGCGGGAGGCCAGCTCCGAGAGGCGAGACTGGATCTCGCCATAGCGCTGCTGCGCCTCGGCGGGCAGACCGATACCGGAGAGGCGGAAGTCGCGCAGGGTATTCTGGATCTCCTTGCGCTGGGCGCCGCTCAGCAGGAGGAAGTCGTCGCTCTCGGAGAGGGCCAGATAGGCTTGATAGAGGCCTTCATGCTGGCCCACATAGGTCTGGAATTCGGAGAGCAGCGGCAGGCAGGCGTCATGGGCCGCGCGCAGCGCCTCGCTGTTCTGTACGGCGTTGAGGTGGCTGACCGGCGACCAGATCCGGGACAGGCGGTCATTGACCTCTTCCAGCGGGGCGATCAGGCTGTCCCAGGTGTGGTGCTCCTTCTGCGCCAGCACATCGGCAATCTTCTGTTTGCAATCGGCGATGGCCTGCGTCACGGCAGGCTGCACCTGATCGGGCTGGATCTGGCTGAAGGGGGGCAGCGAGTCCATCGTCAGCAAAGGGTTAGTCATCTGCGGTACCTCTAAATGCTCTGCAGCCCCTGCCGTCCAGAAGCTTGCTTGGACCATCTAAGATGTAGGCAGAAACCCCATTTATCAAGCCTTTGCCGCCCAGAGCCGGGTCTGCTGCCCAGATTTCGCCAAAAGCTGCTCATTAATGCAGCGATCCTGCATCCAGAGACGACAATGCCGGCCAAAGGGCCGGCATTGTGAGGGCATCGACGCTACCCGTCTCAGCGTTGGCCGTCCTCTTTCAACCACTGGGCGACCCGTTTGGCGAAGTAGGTGAGGATGCCGTCGGCACCGGCCCGCTTGAAGCAGAGCAGGGACTCCAGCACGCACTCTTTCTCCTTCAGCCAGCCGTTCTGGATCGCCGCCATGTGCATGGCGTACTCGCCGCTCACCTGGTAGGCGAAGGTCGGCACCCCGAACTGATCCTTCACCTGGCGGATCACATCCAGATAGGGCATACCCGGCTTGACCATGACGCTGTCAGCCCCTTCGGCGATGTCCAGCGCCACCTCGTGCAGGGCCTCGTTGCCGTTGGCCGGATCCATCTGATAAGTGGCCTTGTTGCTCTTGCCGAGGTTGGCGGCGGAGCCCACCGCATCACGGAACGGGCCGTAGTAGCTGGAGGCGTACTTGGCGGAGTAGGCCATGATCTGGACGTTGACGAAGCCGTTCTCTTCCAGCGCGGCGCGAATCGCTCCGATGCGGCCATCCATCATGTCGGACGGCGCCACTATGTCGGCCCCGGCGGCGGCGTGGGAGAGCGCCTGCTTCACCAGGATCCCGGTGGTGATGTCGTTTTGCACATAGCCTTCGTCATCGATGATGCCGTCCTGACCGTGGGTGGTGAAGGGGTCCAGCGCCACGTCTGTGATGACACCGAGCTCCGGGAAGCGGGCCTTGAGAGCACGGGTCGCCCGCTGGGCCAGCCCGTCCGGGTTGTAGGCCTCTTCCGCCAGCAGGCTCTTCTGCGCCAGCGGCGTCACCGGGAACAGGGCGATGGCGGGCACGCCGAGGGCCACCAGCTCTTCGGCCTCCGCCAGCAGCAGATCGATGGAGAGCCTGTCCACCCCCGGCATGGAGGCGACGGCCTCACGCTGACCCTCCCCCTCCAGCACGAACACCGGATAGATGAGATCGTTGACGGTCAGCTGGTTCTCGCGCACCAGACGACGGCTGAAATCATGTTTGCGCACCCGGCGCAGGCGGCGACCCGGAAAGGCGCCCGGAAGAGTTATGGCCATGAATCACTCCAGAAGAGGAAGTTGGAAAAATGCGGCGGAGGTGGCCCGGGTATGGGCCAGCAAGGCCTCGGGCGCTTCACCACGGCAGGCCGCCACCACCTGGGCGATGTGCGGCAAAAAAGCGGGTTCGTTGCGTTTCGGACGCGGTTTCAAATCCCGCGGCACCAGATAGGGAGCATCGGTCTCGATCATCAGGCGACCGGCGGGAATGCGCGCCACCTGCTCGCGCAGCAACTGGCCGCGCCGCTCGTCGCACAGCCAGCCGGTCACCCCGATATGCAGCCCCAGCGCCAGGCACTCGTCCAGCTCCTCGTCGGAGCCTGTGAAGCAGTGCAGCACGGCCCCCGTCAATCTGGGCAACCAGGGCCGCAGGATCTCGACAAAGCGGGTGTGGGCATCGCGGCAGTGGAGAAACACCGGCATCCCCAGCTCGGCGGCCAGCGCCAGCTGGGTGTCGAACACCGCATCCTGCACCGGACGGGGGGAGAAGTCGCGGTTGTAGTCGAGGCCGCACTCGCCGATGGCCACCACCTGGGGCAGCGCCGCCAGCGCGCGCAAGGCGGGCAGGGTCTGCTCATCCACGCTCTTGGCATCGTGGGGATGCACCCCGGCGGTGGAGAAGCAGTAACCGGGCCACTCGGCGGCCAGTGCCGCACTCTCGCGGCTGCCGGCCAGATCGGTACCGGTCAGGATCAGCGCCTCCACCCCGGCGGCGCGGGCGCGGGCCACCAGTGCTGGCTGTTCGCCGGCAAACTGGGGGCTGGTGAGGTTGAGACCAATGTCGATCATGGGATCAGAGGTTCCGAACAAAAGGAATGCATATCAGGTATTTGAAAACCATCTACTCGATGGGCCATCACCATACGCCTCGAACGGATGCATGAAAAGAGGAAGGGAGCCTCAGCTCCCCTCGTTCTGCTATTCCTGCGGACTTCGTCATCCTCTCACCGTCCGGCAAACAGATGACGAACAGAGCCTCAGCTCTCCACATCCGGTTGTTCCTGCTCTTCCTCGTCCTCTTTCTTCACATAGAAGCGGGCGAAGAAGAGACCTATCTCCCACAGGGCCCACATGGGGATCGCCAGCAGGGTCTGGGAGAAGACATCGGGCGGGGTCAGCAGCATGCCGACCACGAAGACCCCGACGATGACGTAGGGGCGCTTCTCCTTCAGGCTCTTGGGGGTGGTGACCCCGGTCCAGCAGAGCAATATGGTGGCCACAGGTATCTCGAACGCCACCCCGAACGCGAAGAACAGGGTCAGCACGAAGTCCAGATAGCTGGCAATGTCGGTCGCCACCGTCACCCCGGCGGGGGCCGTGCTGGTGAAGAAGCCGAACACCAGGGGGAACACCACGTAGTAGGCGAACGCCATGCCGGCATAGAAGAGCACGGCACTGGAGGCCACCAACGGCATGACGAGACGCCGCTCGTGCTGGTACAGGCCGGGGGCGATGAAGGCCCAGGCCTGATAGAGCAGATAGGGGATGGCCACGAAGAAGGAGACCACCAGGGTCAGCTTGATGGGCGTGATGAAGGGAGTCGCCACGTCCGTCGCTATCATGCTGGTCCCTTCAGGCAGCTGGCTGAGCAGCGGCCGGGCCACGAAATCGTAGATGTCGTTGGAGAAATAGATGAGCGCGACAAACGCCAGCAGGATGGCGGAGATGGAGCGCAGCAGACGGGTTCTCAGCTCCACCAGGTGGCTGATAAGGGGTTGTTCGGCCTGACTCATGGCTTCACCTCCCCCTTGCCGGCAGACTCGCTGACGGGCTCGCGCTGGCTGTTGACCGGCGGCACCTCGGTCAGCTGCACGGCAGGCTCCACCGGGGCGACGGGTTCAGCCTGGGCGACCGGCTCGGAGCGTGGCGGGCGGATCTCGTTCTGCGTTTCCTGCTGTGGCTGGTAGGGACGGTTCACCGACTGGGCCGCCGCCTTCAACTGCTCGATGGACTCCTGCAGCTCTGGGCTCAGGTTGTTCATCTGCAACTGCTCGGCCTTCTTCAGATCATTGTGCAGCTCTTGCAACTTCAGCTCCTGCTCCAGCTCTGTCTTGACCGAGTTGGCGGTACTGCGGATCAGCCTGATCCAGTGGCTGGCGGTACGGATGGCGACCGGCAACCGCTCGGGACCCAGCACCACCAGGGCGACGACACCGATGACGACCAGCTCCCAAAAACCGATGTCGAACATGGCTTAGGCCTGATCTTTGTCTTTCTGCTTGGCGGTCTCGGCACTGCTGGCCGTCTCGTTCAGCTGCTTGGCCGGAAACTCCGCATCCTTCTGCTCGGGCTTGGCATCGGCCGGATCATCCGACAGCGCCTTCTTGAACCCCTTCACGGCGGCACCCAGATCGCCGCCGATACCGCGCAGCTTCTTGGTACCGAACAGCAGCACGACGATGACTGCGATGATCAACAATTGCCAAATACTGATACCACCCATGACTTTCTCTCCAGGATAGGCGCCTGATGGCGCAGTTTAATTAATGAATGCGGGTCTTCAACCAGCCCAGCAGCCAGCATAACCCGGCGCCGGCGAGACTGATTTGTCCCCACTCAATATGTTGTTTCTGGGTCAGCAAGAATACACCCACCAACAGTAGGCTGGCTCCCACCCCTAAGAGGTAGCGGGCCTGTCCCTGACGGCGGCTGTGCAGGCGAAAATCGGCGAACATCTGCTCGAAGTGGTGCTGCTGATGCCGCGCCTGGCGCAGGGTCTCATAGACCAGCTCCGGCAGCTCCGGCAGCTTCTCCGCCCAGAAGGGGGCCTTCTCGCGGATCGCGTTGAGCACCGCCTTGGGGCCCACCTGCTCGTGCATCCAGCTTTCCAGGTAGGGCTTGGCGGTCTGCCACAGGTCCAGCTGGGGATAGAGCTGGCGCCCCAGCCCTTCCACATAGAGCAGGGTCTTCTGCAGCAACACCAGCTGGGGCTGCACCTGCATGTTGAAGCGACGGGCGGTGTTGAACAGGTTGAGCAGCACGTGGCCGAACGAAATTTCGGAGAGCGGCTTCTCGAAGATGGGCTCCAGCACGGTACGGATGGCGAACTCGAACTCGTCCACCTTGGTGTCGGGCGGTACCCAGCCGGACTCCACGTGCAGCTGCGCCACCCGTTGATAGTCGCGGTTGAAGAAGGCGAGGAAGTTCTCCGCCAGGTAGCGCTTGTCTTCCCGGTTCAGGGTGCCGACTATGCCGCAGTCGATGCCGATCCAGAGCGGATTCTCCGGATGCTCGTAGGAGACGAAGATGTTGCCCGGGTGCATGTCCGCATGGAAGAAGCTGTCACGGAACACCTGGGTGAAGAAGACCTCGACCCCGCGCTCCGCCAGCAGCTTCATGTTGGTGCCGTTGGCCTCCAGCGCGGCGATGTCGGAGACGGGAATGCCGTAGATGCGCTCCATCACCAGCACCTGCTCGCGGCAGTGATCCGTGTAGACCTCGGGCACATAGAGCGCCTCCGAGCCGGTGAAGTTGCGCCTCAGCTGGATGGCGTTGGCGGCTTCGCGCATGAGATTCAACTCGTCGAGTATGGTCTTGCGGTACTCCTCCACCACCTCGACGGGGCGCAGCCGTGCGCTCTGGGGCACGAAACGGGCCACCAGACGGGCCAGCGCCTGCATCAGCCGCAGATCGGCCTCGATGACGGGCTCTATGTCGGGACGGATCACCTTGATGACGATCTCCCGGCCATTCTCCTTCAAGCGGGCGGTATGGACCTGGGCAATGGAGGCGGATGCCAGCGGCGTCTCGTCGAAGTCATCGAACAGCGTCTCGATGGGGCAACCCAGGCTCGCCTCTATCTGGCGCCTGGCCTCCTGCCCGCAGAAGGGGGGCACCCTGTCCTGCAGCAGAGCCAGCTCTTCGGCGATGTCCGGTGGCAGCAGATCCCGGCGGGTCGACAGCATCTGGCCGAACTTGATGAAGATGGGGCCCAGGGCCTCGAAGGCGAGGCGAATGCGGGCGCCCCGGCACAGCTCCGGCTGTTTGTTCTTGAGCCAGAACAGGCTGCGGCGCACCAGGCGTCCGGGCCAGGGTTGATAGCGGGCGGGAACCAGCTCGTCGATACCCTGCTCCAGCAGGATGCTGACGATGCGATAGAGGCGTTTGAACTCCTTGGGGGTCATCAGCTCACCTGCTGCTCGAGGCGGGCGAGCCGCAACTCGACCGCCTTCATGTGCTGTGCCAGCAGCTCGACGTCGTCGTTGAAGCTCGCCACTTCCAGCGGGCCGGGGGCGAGGCGGGCCTCCTCGGTGAGGTACTCGGCCAGCTGGCGCTGGGAGCGGCACAACTCGCGGCCCACCACGCGACGGGCCTGACGGGCGCCGCCACACAGGGTATGAGCCAGCACGTCGCCGGTATAGCGCGACAGCTCCTCCTCCCAGTCGATGTCCAGCTCCCCCAGCAGGGCGCTGAAGGCCTGCACCAGCTGGGGATCGCCGCTCAAGTCCAGCTTCTCCTCGCGGATATAGCGAGTCAGGGCGGAAGGATCCTTCAGCAGGCCGATCGCCGTCAACGACAGGCTCAGCACGGCGTCTGGCTCCCCTTCATAGCGGGCCAGCACGTCAAGTCGACGCTCGGAGAAGACAAACCAGAGCGGTTTGAGCTCGCGCAGCTCCAGCTTGAGCACCTTGCCCACGAGCTTGCGCAGCCGCGCCGGGCTCTGCTTGTCGAGGCTCAGCAACTGGTTGAGGCTGGTTTCGATCACCGCGGTGACCATGGCATCCATCGGCATAGGCGACCTTAAAACTTGTAACCACGGTGCAGGGCGACCACACCCTGAGTCAGGTTGTAGAACTCCACCTGCTCGAAGCCGACCTGCTCCATCATGCCCGCCAGGGTCTGCTGATCCGGGTGCATGCGAATGGATTCGGCCAGGTACTTGTAGCTTTCCCCGTCGTTCGCGACGATTTCGCCCATTTTCGGCAGCAGCTTGAAGGAGTAGAGATCGTAGAGCTTGGCGATCACCTCGGTCGAAGGCTTGGAGAACTCCAGCACCAGCAGACGGCCACCCGGCTTGAGCACCCGGAACATGGAGGCCAGCGCCTTGTCCTTGTCGGTCACGTTGCGCAGGCCGAAGCCTATGGTGATGACGTCGAAGTGATTGTCCGGGAAGGGGAGCGCCTCGGCATTGGCCTGCACGTAGGAGACGTTGTTCGCCACCCCCAGGTTGCGCAGCTTGTCGCGGCCCACCTTGAGCATGGAGTCGTTGATGTCCGCCAGCACCACCTGACCCGTCTCGCCGACGATGCGGGAGAACTTGGCGGTCAGATCCCCGGTGCCACCGGCCAGATCCAGCACCTTCTGACCCTTGCGCACACCGGAACAGTCGATGGTGAAGCGCTTCCACAGGCGGTGAATGCCGAATGACATCAGATCGTTCATCAGATCATACTTGGCCGCCACCGAATGGAAGACGCCAGCCACCAGAGTTTCCTTCTCGGTCGCCGCCACGGTTTTATAGCCAAAATGCGTAGTATTAGTCTGTTCCGACATCCCTCAAACACCCATAGAGCAAAGAATGGCCGCCAGTTTACCAGAGCCGGTGACCTGCGGACACCTTAAACCCGGCTGGCAACCAACTGCATCCCCAGCATCACCATGGCCATACAGAGGAAGAGATTGAGACCTATGTTGAGCAGTGCCTTCAGATAGGCGCCTTGCTGTGCCAGCACCACGGTATCCAGGGCGAAAGAGGAGAAGGTGGTCAGGGCACCGAGGATACCCACCATCAGCAGCGGCTTCATGGGGTGTTCCACCACATGGCCATGGCTGATCAGCGCAAAGGCGATGCCCATGATGAAGGAGCCCACCACGTTGACCACCAGAGTGCCGTAGGGGAAGTGGCGTCCCAGCAGCAGCGCCATCAACTCGGCGATACCAAAACGAAGGCAGGCGCCGATGGCACCACCGGCCGCGACAAATAACCAGGTTTGCATGAGGGGGCTCCATAAGTGTCAGGCCGACATTATGCAAAATGCCGGCAAGCGGGGATAGCGGGGCAATTAATCTGCGGGATTGGCCGCCTCATCGGCGAAAATCCACCGGCTCTGTCTGATCCAGATGCAGGGAGGTCTGCGCTGGCCGGGTCTCGGCAATCACGCGGCCATGGCGGATGGAGTAGCGCACCGGCACCTGACGACGCACCGCATCGAAGCCGCTCTCGGCGGGCAGGATCAGCAGGTTGGCCGGTTTTCCCACCTCGACGCCATAGCGATCCTGCACGTTCAGGGTGCGGGCACTGTGGCTGCTGATGAGCTTCAAGCCGTCGTTGATCTGCTCGTAGCCCATGATCTGGCAGACATGCAGCCCCATGTGCAGCACCTGCAACATGTTGGCCGTTCCCATGGGATACCAGGGATCGAACACATCGTCGTGGCCGAAGCAGACGTTGATGTTCGCTTCCAGCATCTCCTTCACCCGGGTGATGCCACGGCGCTTGGGGTAGGTATCGAAACGTCCCTGCAGGTGAATGTTCACCAGCGGATTGGCGACGAAGTTGATGTCCGCCATCTTGAGCAATCGGAACAGGCGAGAGGCATAGGCCCCGTTGTAGGAGTGCATGGCGGTGGTGTGGCTGGCGGTGACGCGATGGCCGATACCACGCTCGTAGGCGAGCGTCGCCAGGGTCTCGATGAAGCGGGACTGCTCGTCATCGATCTCGTCGCAGTGCACATCCACCAGAACCTGATACTTCTCGGCAAGATCGAAGACGTAATGCAGACTTTCGACCCCATACTCCCTGGTGAACTCGAAATGGGGAATGGCGCCTATTACGTCGGCGCCCAACCTGAGCGCCTCTTCCAGCAAGGCCTTGCCGTTGGGATAGGAGAAGATCCCCTCCTGCGGGAAGGCCACTATCTGCAGCTCGACCCACGCCTTCATCTCCTCCCGCACCTCCAGCATGGCTTTCAGGGCCACCAGGTTGGGGTCGGAGACATCCACATGGGTGCGAACGAACTGGATGCCGTTGGCGATCTGCCACTTCAGCGTCTGTATGGCCCGCCGATTCACATCTTCATGGGTCAGCAGCGCCTTGCGTTCGGCCCAGCGCTCTATCCCCTCGAACAGGGTACCGGAGAGGTTCCAGCTCGGCTCACCGGCGGTCTGGGTAGTATCGAGGTGAATGTGGGGCTCGATAAAGGGGGGCATCGCCATCCCCTCCTCCCCATCCAGTTCCCGGGTGGAGAGGAGGATCTGGCTCATGGGGGCTATGGTCCTGATCAGACCATCCTGACACAGGATCTGCCACAGCCCCTCCCTGCCACTCAGACGCACATTCTTTATCAACATGTACCTTTCCCCTTAGAGACGCTGATTGCCTTTGCCAATCCACAACTTAGCTCGGATCAATTTAATAGAAAAGCGTTCACACAGAATGCAGATGAGACTGACATCATTGAAGGAGAGCAACGATAAAGGGAGTGGACCGGGATGAGTGCAGGATTGACCGAGATCGGCAGCGCAGGCTTGTTTCACGAGTATCTGCAGACGCTGGGCATCAACAAGCCCCCATTGACCATGATCGACGAACAGTGGGAGTACAGACGGAACGAACAGCTGGTCGCAGCCATTCAGATAGAGGCTTCCGGGCAGGCCCGCTTCTATCTCGATGCCAGACAGATCTCGATGAGCTGAATGGTAAAAACAAAAAAGCCTCCCTTTTCAGGGAGGCTTTCGTTTTC
>NZ_JASATR010000022.1:0-79816 GCF_038440395.1 Aeromonas sp. OTU364 | reverse complement strand
CAGAGACGGCCGACATCGCCCACCAGCTGACCGCGTCCAGCCGCAGTCTGCAACAGCTCTCCGGCGAGCTCGACAAGCTGGTCGGCAACTTCCGGCTCTGAGCCCCCGCTCTTCCCCTCTCTCACTCAGGGAGCGCAGCCGCGCGCCCTGTTCTTCGACAACGGCAAGCCATGACGCAGCGGCGCCAACTCGACTCAGGAACCCGGCCGAAATACCGCATAATCAGAGGAGAACCAAGGAGAACGGAAATGGGCAAACTGATGATGGTAATGGTACTGGGGGCGCTGTTGTCGGCCTGCAGCAGCGGTCCGGTGCGAGTGCACGGCGCCGATGTCAGTGTGGATGACACCCGGATCCGGGTCTACGATGGCCAACATGATGGCTATTACGATGATGACTATCATGGCGGCCAGCGGGGTCGTTTCTGTCCCCCGGGACAGGCCAAGAAAGGGCGCTGCTAGCGCCTTTTTTTGTGGCTGCCATCTGCCTGCCGCAACCAGGCCTAATGCGGGGGACAGCCCCGAGTCACACGGGATCCCATGCCGGCATCGACCACCATCTCAACCAGAATGCACCTCTCCTCCTGTACCTTGAGTCCCACCATGGACCGCACCTTTGATGCCAAACCCGCTCAGGCCTGGCATATAAGCCATTCCATCATGCAGTGACGCCAGTGTGACGCGGCAATGAAACGACAGCGCCAGCAAGGGCAGATCGCTGCAGAGCACGGTCCTCACAACCCATGTTCTACCCATACTTGAGGGAACACCGCATGTTCCCGGTTATGCCAGCGGCAAGTCATGACGCAACGCCACCAACTTCCCCCGATGCCCATGGGGAACGGCAGCATAATCAGGGGAAACCCTAGGAGGTTGTTATGGACAAGCGGATTCTGATGGTACTGCTTGGCGCCTTGCTCACCGCCTGTACCAGTGGCCCGGTACGGGTACACGGCGCAGATTTCAGCGTGGACGATGCCCATATCCGGGTCACTGACGGCTACTACCGCTATCATGGGGGCCATTACTATCGCTATTACGATGACCACCATCACCACGATGGCTATTACCGCCGCTATTACGATGACCGCTACCCTGGTCGCTATTACTACCGCTATGATGATCACCACCATCGCCAGGGCGGCTATCGCACCTTCTGCCCGCCAGGGCAGGCGAAAAAAGGGCGCTGCTAGTACCTTTTTTTGCGGTCGTACATCTGCTTGTCCGCCTGTTGCAACAGCAGTTCCAGATCGGGCGGCAGCAGCGGATCATAGTGGGCGACGCCGGTGGAGCAAAGCAGTTGGTAGGGCTTGCCCTGCTCCCGGTTGAAGGTCGCCAGCGCCTTCTCGAAACGGGCCAGCACCCGGGGCACCAGCTCCGCCCCTATGCCCGGCAGCAGCACCACGAACTCGTCCCCGCCAAGCCGGGCGAAGATATCCGCATTGCGAAACACCCGGGAGAGCAGCAATGCCACCTGGCGCAGGGCATCATCCCCCACCTCGTGCCCCAGGGTGTCGTTGATCTCCTTGAAACGGTTGAGGTCGAGGAACAGCAGACTCGCCTCCCGTCCCTGCCGATGAGAGAGCTGCAGGCACTTCTGTCCCAGCATGATGAAGCCACGACGGTTGGTGATGCCGGTCAGCTCGTCCAGGATAGCCAGTTGAATGGCGGCCAGCTCATGCTCCACCATGCCCGCCAGATCCATCAACAAGGCCCGCTGACGCTCATCCAGCTGGCGCGGCCTGCGATCGATAAGGCAGAGGGTGCCCACCTTGTAGCCACCGGCGATGTGCAAAGGCGCTCCGGCATAGAAACGGATGTGGGGGGCCCCCAGCACCAGGGGATTGTCGGCGAAGCGTGGATCCCGGGTCGCATCCTCCACCACGAAGATATCCTCGCCGAGGATCGCATGACCACAGAAGGAGATATCCCGCGGCGTCTCCTGCGCATCCAGACCGCAGCGGGACTTGAACCACTGCCGCTCCTCATCCACCAGGGAGATGAGCGAGATGGGCACCTCGAACATGTTGCGCGCCATCCGGGTAATGCGATCGAATCGCTCCTCCGCCGTGCTATCCAGGATGGCAAGACGGCGCAGGCCATCGAGTCGCTGTCGTTCTTGTTCGGGTATGGCAGGTGCTTGCATGGGAAGGGTCGGCGGTTGATGACAGAAACCTCAGCATAGCAAATGGCCTCGAACAAATCTCTTTCATCGTCCGGCAACGAAAAAGCCGCTCCTGAGAGCGGCTTTTCATCATGGCAAGGAAGAAGAGACTTACTTCTTCTTCTTGGCCTTGGCGTTCGGCAGGTCGGTAATGGAGCCTTCGAACACTTCGGCAGCCAGACCCACGGACTCGTGCAGAGTCGGGTGAGCGTGGATGGTCAGCGCCAGATCTTCGGCGTCGGCACCCATCTCGATGGCCAGACCGATCTCGCCCAGCAGCTCACCACCGTTGGTGCCGACGATGGCACCACCGATGACGCGGTTGCTGTCCTTGTCGAAGATCAGCTTGGTCATGCCGTCGGCGCAATCGGAGGCGATGGCGCGGCCGGAAGCAGCCCAGGGGAAGGTGGCGACTTCGAAGTTCAGGCCCTGTTGCTTGGCTTCCTTCTCGGTCAGACCGACCCAGGCCATCTCTGGCTCTGTGTAGGCGATGGACGGGATCACTTTCGGGTCGAAGTAGTGCTTCTTGCCGGCGATGACTTCGGCCGCCACGTGGCCTTCGTGCACACCCTTGTGAGCCAGCATCGGCTGACCGACGATGTCACCGATGGCGTGGATGTGCGGAACGTTGGTACGCAGCTGCTTGTCCACTTCGATGAAACCGCGCTCGTTGACGGCAACACCGGCTTTCTCGGCGTCCATCAGCTTGCCGTTCGGCACACGACCGACCGCGACCAGCACGTTGTCGTAGCGAACCGGCTCGGCCGGGGCGTGCTTGCCTTCGTAGGAGACGTACAGGCCGTCTTCACGGGCTTCAACTGCGGTGACCTTGGTCTCCAGCATGATGTTGAATTTCTTGGCAACGCGCTTGGTGTAGATCTTGACGATGTCTTTGTCGGCAGCCGGTACCAGCTGATCGGCAAATTCCACCACGTCGATCTCGGAGCCCAGGGAGGAGTAAACGGTACCCATCTCCAGACCGATGATGCCGCCACCGATAACCAGCAGCTTGCCCGGTACTGTGGTCAGTTCCAGCGCATCGGTTGAATCCCAGACGCGGGGGTCATCGTGGGGGATGAAGGGCAGCTTCACCGGACGGGAACCGGCCGCAATGATGGCGTTGTCGAAGGTCACTGTGGTCTTGCCGTCGGCACCTTCCACTTCGAGGGTGTTCGGGCCGGTGAACTTGCCGAAGCCGTTCACAACCTGGACTTTACGCATCTTGGCCATGCCGGCCAGACCACCGGTCAGCTGGTTGATGACCTTCTCTTTCCACAGACGCACCTTGTCGATGTCGGTCTGCGGGGCACCGAAGACGATGCCGTGCTCGGCCAGCGCCTTGGCTTCTTCGATCACTTTGGCAACGTGCAGCAGCGCCTTGGAGGGGATGCAGCCCACGTTCAGGCAGACGCCACCCAGGGTGGAGTAACGCTCGACGATAACGGTATCCAGACCCAGATCGGCAGCGCGGAAAGCAGCGGAATAACCGGCAGGGCCAGCACCCAGTACTACGACCTGGGTTTTGATCTCTTTACTCATCATGACCTCTTTGTCGTTCTATATCCCCGGACAGCACAGTCTTATGCCAAAGAAGGCGGCTGCAGCCGTGAAAAAAACGGGGCAAGTTTATAATTTTGTTAATGAAATGAGAAGTGAAAAGGGCGAGCTCTGTGCTCGCCCTCTCATTTACATTTACAGAACCAGTCGACGAATGTCGGACAGCACGCCACTCAGGGTGGTGATGAAGCGAGCCCCGTCGGCGCCGTCGATGACGCGGTGGTCATAGCTCAGGGCCAGCGGCAGCATCAGGCGAGGCACGAACTCCTTGCCGTTCCACTTCGGCTTCATCTCGGACTTGGAGACGCCCAGGATGGCCACTTCCGGCGCGTTGACGATCGGGGTAAAGCTGGTACCGCCGATGCCACCCAGGCTGGAGATGGTGAAGCAACCGCCCTGCATGTCGGCAGCGGTCAGCTTGCCGGCACGAGCCTTCTTGGAGATCTCGGCCAGATCGCGGGACAGCTCATGGATGCCCTTCTTGTTGACGTCGCGAACGACCGGCACCACCAGGCCACCCGGGGTGTCTACCGCCACACCGATGTGGATGTACTTCTTCATGATCAGCTTGCTGCCGTCTTCGGACAGGGCGCTGCAGAAGCGCGGGTGCGCTTCCAGGGCCTTGGCGGCCGCCTTCAGGATGAACACCAGCGGGGTGATCTTCACGTCCAGCTTCTGCTTCTCGGCCAGGATGTTCTGCTCTTTGCGGAACGCTTCCAGATCCGTGGTATCCGCTTCGTCGAACTGGGTGACGTGGGGGATCATGGCCCAGTTGCGGTGCAGGGCAGGACCGGAGATCTTCTGGATCCGGGTCAGTTCCAGCTCTTCGACCGGGCCGAACTTGCTGAAATCAACCTTGGGCCAGGCCACGACGCTCATGCCGTTGCCAGTGCCGGTACCGGCAGCAGGGGCAGACTCGGCGCGCTTGACCGCATCCTTCACGTAAGCCTGCACGTCTTCTTTGACGATGCGGCCCTTGCGACCTGAGGCCTTCACCTTGGCCAGGTTGACGCCGAATTCACGGGCCAGACGGCGAACAGCCGGGGAGGCATGAACATAGGCATCGTTGGCCACGAAATCGGAGGCAGCGGCAGCCGGGGCAGCAGCCTGAGCAACCGGGGCAGCGGCAACGGGGGCAGCAGCTTGCGCAACCGGGGCGGCGGCAGGAGCAGCACCAGCGACTTCGAACACCATGATCAGGGAACCGGTGGAGACCTTGTCACCCGCCTTCACCTTGATCTCCTTGACCACACCGGCGAACGGCGCAGGGACTTCCATGGAAGCCTTGTCACCTTCCACGGCGATCAGGGACTGGTCGGCTTCGACCTTGTCACCCACGGCCACCATGATCTCGGTGACTTCCACTTCGTCGCCACCGATATCAGGTACGTTGACCTCTTTGGCAGCGGCGGCAGCCGGGGCAGCAGCCACGGGAGCGGCAGCCTGAACCGGCGCGGCAACGGCGGCAGGCGCGGCGCCAGCCACTTCGAATACCATCACCAGGGAACCGGTGGAGACCTTGGCGCCGGCGGCAACCTTGATCTCGACCACGCGGCCCGCGAACGGCGCCGGCACTTCCATGGAGGCCTTGTCACCTTCCACGGCGATGATGGACTGGTCGGCTTCAACCATGTCGCCCACGGCGACCATGATCTCGGTCACTTCGACTTCGTCGTCACCAATGTCAGGTACATGCACGTCTTTGGCAGCGGCAGCAACAGGGGCAGCCGGTGCGGCGGCAACCGGAGCGGCTGCCTGAGCCGGAGCGGCGGCAGCAGCGCCCTCCGCTTCGAAGATCATGATCTGGGAACCGGTGGCAACCTTGTCGCCCACCTTGATCAGGATCTCTTTGACGACACCCGCGGCCGGAGCCGGGACTTCCATGGAGGCCTTGTCACCTTCCACGGCGATCAGGGACTGGTCGAGCTCGACCTTGTCACCCACGGCGACCATGATCTCGGTCACTTCCACTTCATCGGCACCGATATCCGGCACCATAATCTGTTTGGACATTGTGCTTTATCCTCTTACGCGTACGTTTATCGCGTTAACCTTGGCAAGAGCAGGTTCCGGCTCGTTGTTGCCGTCCGGACCCTGTGTGTCCTCTTACCCTTATGTCGCATTAACCTGGGCAAGGCCCTGTCCGGCACGCAAGTCCGGACAGGGCGCTCAATCCTCTTACGCGTACAGCGGGTTAACCTTGTCGGCATCGATGCCGTACTTGGCGATGGCGTCGGCCACAACCTGCTTGTCTACTTCACCACGCTTGGCCAGTTCGGTCAGGGCGGCAACAACGACGTAGAACTCGTTCACTTCGAAGTGACGACGCAGGTTGGCACGGCTGTCGGAACGGCCATAACCATCGGTACCCAGTACACGGTAGTTCTCGGTCGGCACGAAGGCACGCACCTGCTCGGCGAAGGACTTCATGTAGTCGGTCGCGGCGATGGTGGCTTCGGAACCCAGTACGGAGGTGATGTAGGGCACACGGGCGGCCGCAGTCGGGTGCAGCATGTTCCAGCGATCGGCGTCCTGACCGTCACGAGCCAGCTCGTTGAAGGAGGTCACACTGAACACGTCGGAACCCACGCCGTACTCGCTCGCCAGGATCTGGGCGGCGGTGCGGACGTGACCCAGGATAGAGCCACAACCCAGCAGCTGTACCTTGGCCTTGGTGCCGGCCACGGATTCCAGCTTGTAGATACCCTTGCGGATGCCTTCCTCGGCGCCTTCCGGCATGGCCGGCATGGCATAGTTCTCGTTGAGGGTGGTGATGTAGTAGAAGACGTTCTCCGGCTTCTCGCCGTACATGCGACGCAGGCCGTCCTGTACGATCACCGCCACTTCATAGGCGTAGGACGGGTCATAGGAGATGCAGTTCGGGATGGTGCCAGCCAGGATGTGGCTGTGACCATCTTCGTGCTGCAGACCTTCACCGTTCAGAGTGGTACGACCGGAGGTCGCGCCCAGCAGGAAGCCACGGGCTTGCTGGTCACCGGCTGCCCACGCCATGTCGCCGATCCGCTGGAAGCCGAACATGGAGTAGTAGATGTAGAACGGGATCATCGGGCAGTCGTTGGTGCTGTAAGAGGTCGCAGCAGCCAGCCAGGAGGACATGGCGCCCAGCTCGTTGATGCCGTCTTGCAGAACCTGACCCTGCTTGTCTTCCTTGTAGTAGGAGACGATGTCGCGGTCTTGCGGGGTGTACTGCTGACCGTGCGGGCTGTAGATGCCGATCTGACGGAACAGGCCTTCCATACCGAAGGTACGGGCTTCGTCGGCCAGGATCGGCACGATGCGCTTGCCGATGGACTTGTCTTTCAGCAGCACGTTCAGGGAGCGCACGAACGCCATGGTGGTGGAGATCTCGCGCGCCTGCTCGCCCAGCAGCGGGCCGAAGGCATCCAGCGCCGGGATTTCCAGCTTGGTGGTGCTCTCGCGCAGACGGGTCGGTACATAGCCCTTCAGCGCGGCACGGCGGGCGTGCAGGTACTTGTGCTCTTCGGTACCCTCTTCGATCTTCAGGTACGGCAGGTTTTCCAGCTGCTCGTCGGTGACCGGCAGGCTGAAACGATCGCGCAGGTGACGCACGGAGCCCAGATCCATCTTCTTGACCTGGTGAGCGATGTTCTTGCCTTCGGCCGCTTCGCCCATGCCATAACCCTTGATGGTCTTGGCCAGGATGACGGTCGGCTTGCCCTTGGTCGCTGCAGCCTTGGAGAAGGCGGCGAACAGTTTGCGAGGATCGTGACCACCGCGGTTCAGGGCGAAGATCTCCTCGTCGGTCATGTCTTTGACCAGGGCGGCGGTTTCCGGGTAACGGTTGAAGAACTGCTCACGGACGTAGGCGCCGTCGCGGGACTTCATGGTCTGATAGTCGCCATCCACGGTTTCGTTCATCAGCTGGATCAGCTTGCCGGAAGTGTCTTTCTTCAGCAGCTCATCCCACTTGCGACCCCAGATGACCTTGGTGACATCCCAGCCGGCGCCTGCAAACAGGCCTTCCAGCTCGTTGATGACTTTGCCGTTGCCGACAACAGGACCGTCCAGACGCTGCAGGTTGCAGTTGACCACGAACACCAGGTTGTCGAGCTTTTCACGCACGGCAACGGTCAGGGCGCCCTTGGCTTCCGGCTCGTCCATCTCGCCGTCACCCAGGAAGGCGTACACGGTCTGCTCGGAGCAATCCTTGATGCCACGGTCAGTCAGGTACTTCAGGAAGCGAGCCTGATAGATGGCGGCGATGGGGCCCAGACCCATGGAAACGGTCGGGAACTGCCAGAAGTCCGGCATCAGTTTCGGGTGCGGGTAGGAAGGAATGCCCTTGCCATCCACTTCCTGACGGAAGTTGTCCAGCTGCTCTTCGGTCAGACGACCTTCGGCGAAGGCACGGGCGTAGATGCCCGGGGAGATGTGACCCTGGAAGTAGACCAGATCGCCACCGTCCTTCTCGCTGCGAGCGCGGAAGAAGTGGTTGTAGCAGACTTCATAGATGGTCGCGGAAGAGGCGAAGGAAGACATGTGACCGCCGAGGTCCAGGTCTTTCTTGGAGGCACGCAGCACTATCATCATGGCATTCCAGCGGATGATGGCGCGGATGCGACGTTCCATCTCCAGGTCGCCCGGGTAAGCCGGTTCGTCGCTGGCAGGAATGGTGTTGATGTAGTCGCGATTCGCCTTTTCAGCCACGTCCACACCGCTGATGCGGGCTTTCTCGGCCAGTTGTTCAAGGATGAACTGAGCGCGTTGCGGACCCTCTTCACGCAGCAGGGATTCCAGAGAGGCAAGCCACTCCAGCGTTTCTATCGGGTCCACATCGTTCTTCAGGATATCAGACATGGCTGGTTCCTATTGTTATTGCACGGCGGTTAAGATGCGCAAGAATTCGACAATAAAGCCTTGTGGGATTAGTTTTCCTGCTGACGGATCCGACGCATGGATCGCTGGATCCGGCTGTCTTCCCTCTGCATATCCAACAAGGTGTCCTCGATAAAGGCCAGGTGCTCATGACAAGCAGCCCTGGCCCGCTCCGGAGCCCCCGACAGGATAGCCTCGATCAGGCTCGCACGATGGCGACGGATCTTGGCTACCACTCCCGGACGGCGATTCAAAATCTCGTTATTTCGTAAAATGTTCTGTTCGAGCATGGGGCCCATGGCCCGCAGCAGGTGCAGCAGCACCACGTTGTGGGACGCCTCCGCCACCGCCAGATAGAACTGGGTGACGGCGGTCGACTCGACCACCAGCGACCCCTGCTGACCCGCCTCTTCGATGGCGGACTGCGCCAGGCGGATCCGCTCGAAGTCGGCCTCAGTCCCCCGCAGCGCGGCATAGTAGGCACAGATGCCTTCCAGCGCGTGACGAAACTCCAGCAGGTCATACTGGGCTTCCGGGTGGGTACTGAGCAGCTCGAACAGGGGATCGGCGATCCCCTTGCTCAAGGCATTCTGCACATAGGTGCCGCCGCCCTGACGGCGATACAAGAGTCCCCTCGCTTCCAGGCGCTGGATGGCTTCGCGCAGGGAAGGCCGCGACACCTGAAACTGGATGGCAAGTTCCCGCTCGGGGGGCAGCTTCTGCCCCGGCTGCAAGCTGCCTTCCAGAATCATGCTTTCCAGCTCGGCGACGATGGCGTCGGCCAGCTTGGGCTGAGTTATCTTGATATAGGGCATGAGGCTACTTTGTTAAATTGGTATTACCAATTCTATGATTGGGGCGAAAATTAGCAGAGGGCTTGGAAAAAGTCCACCCAAAATATGATCTGCATCAAGAACGAAGCTTGCCACTTTAGGGGTAAAAAAGCGAAATCATGATATGGCTCATAGAAAATGGTCTGACCAATATTTATGAGCCTGCTCACAGATAACATTTGGCAAACAGCATGAAAAATGGCTCACCTAAAAGGCAAGCCATTGATTTTAAAAATACAAACTAATGTTTGGATTTTTTACTCAAAGTTGAGCATTCCACGATAGCGCAGCCATTCGAAACTGGCACCAGGATCCGTCTTGCGACCCGGCGCTATGTCGCAATGGCCGACGATGCGTGATGCCGTCACCTCGGGATACTGACCGGAAATGGCCCGACTGAGGCCTGCCAGCACCTCGTACTGTGCATCGCTGTACGGCAGCTCGTCGGTTCCTTCCAGCTCGATGCCGATGGAGAAGTCGTTGCACGCCTCCCGCCCCTCCCAGCTCGATACTCCCGCATGCCAGGCTCGCGCAGTGAACGGCACATACTGCACCAGTTCGCCATCGCGGCGGATCAGGCAGTGGGCGGAGACCCGCAGCTGATGAATACCGGCAAAGTAAGGATGAGCGTCGGGATCCAGGCGACCGAGAAACAGATCGTCGATCCAGGGGCCACCAAATTCTCCCGGCGGCAGACTGATGCCGTGTATCACCAACAGGGAGATGTCGTCCGGGCCGTTCCGTTCATTGTGATGGGGCGAAGGCACCCTGCGGGCCTGTTCACACCAGCCTGCGCGATCGATGGAAAAAATGGTTGTCGGTTGTGTCATCGTCTACTCGACTCAACAATGGGGAGAGGGACACCATGGACCTTGCCTGCCACCGCAAGAAACCGGAAACAAGCCTCTGAATCCATAGGTAAAGCTGTGTTAGGCTGAGCCATCACTTGCAAGGCACTGGACCCCATATGCACCCGATGGCACGCCGTCTCTGGCTGCTGGCCTGGCTCTCACTGCTGGGTCTGCTCACCCTTTACTTCTACTCCAGCGCCAAACCCAGCGTGACCGCCAGCGGCGAGCTGCTGCTCAAGGCCGATGCCAGTGGTCACTATCGTCTGGAGGGTGCCATCAACGACCAGCCGGTGCAACTGCTGCTGGACACGGGAGCCACCCGGGTGACCATACCGAGCCAGGTGGCATCACGCCTCGGCCTCGTCGCCACCGGTCGCAGCCGGGTCAATACGGCGGCAGGCCAGATCCAGGTCGAGACAGGCCGGATCGAAAGCCTGGCGATGGGCCCACTGACCCTGTACGATTTGTCCGTCTTTATCAATCCGGCTGCCGACGGGGAGGAGATCCTGGTGGGCATGAATGCCCTGGGCCGGCTGGAATTACGTCAGAAAGACAGGCAGTTGCTTCTCAGACCCTTGCAGGAATAAGGCATGTTACAACAGGACATCAGCCGCGCCGTGCGCGCCGCACTACTCGAAGACTTGGGCGATGCCCTCACCGCACTGGATCAACCGGATGCCAGCGCCGATATCACAGCCCAGTTGATCCCGGCGGATCGCATCTCGACGGCGCGCGTCATCACCCGCGAGGCCGGCGTATTCTGCGGTCAGCCCTGGGTCGACGAGGTGTTTGCCCAGCTCGGCGGCGAGGTCAAGGTGGAGTGGAAGGTACAGGATGGCGAGCGCCTCTCTCCCAATCAGGAGCTGTTCCGCCTCCATGGCCCGGCCCGGGAGCTGCTGACCGGCGAGCGCAATGCCCTGAACTTCGTCCAGACCCTCTCCGGGGTCGCCACCCTGACCGCCCGTTACGTGGCCGAACTGGAAGGGACCGAGTGTCGCCTGCTCGATACCCGCAAGACCCTGCCCGGCCTGCGCAGTGCACAGAAGTATGCCGTCACCTGCGGCGGCGGCAAAAACCACCGTATCGGTCTGTTTGATGCCTACCTCATCAAGGAGAACCACATCCTCGCCTGCGGTGGCATCGCTGAAGCAATCACCGAGGCGCGCCGCCTCAACCCGGGCAAACCGGTGGAAGTGGAGGTGGAGTCCCTGGCCGAGCTGGAGCAGGCGCTGAGCGCCCGGGCCGACATAGTGATGCTGGACAACTTCGACGTGCCCATGATGAAAGAAGCCGTTGCGGTGAACCAGGGCCGCGCCAGGCTGGAGGTCTCCGGCAACGTCACATTGGAGACGCTGGCCGACTATGCGGCCACCGGCGTCGACTTCATCTCGGTGGGAGCCCTGACCAAGCACGTACGGGCGCTGGACCTCTCGATGCGCTTTATCGAAAGCTGAGCGTGTAGAACGAGTCCACCCAGCCCCAAAATATTACAGGGCTCGAAACTTGCAAAAGGCGCCATAGGCGCCTTTTCTTTATGCAGGATCCCACGACATAAGGAGTGTGAAGATGGGCCCTCCCCAATCTTGGGAAGCGTCATTAGAGACCATTTAATCCTTGATTTTGCTATCATTTTCACTAAATGACAGAAAAGTGGTTAACAAGGGCCCTGCCTCTGTTGCCAACCCGAAGCGCTCGGATAAGATGCTGGTGTGTGGATAGATTTCCACCGGTACTTTTCAGGAACCATGGAAAAAAGGAAATTTGACATGAAAAGACAGTCAGGGTTTACGCTAATCGAATTGATGATAGTCGTTGCGATCGTCGCCATTCTGGCCGCCATCGCCTTACCGGCGTATCAGACCTATACCAAGAAATCCAAGATGACCCAGTTAGTTGCTGCCACAGGCTCATTGAAAACCGCCGTTGAGGTATGTATGCAAACTTATGGTCCAGGTCAGTGTGCCCTTGGCGGCAACGGGATGCCTGCCTCATCGGGATCTTATGCCGGCGTTGACCTAACGTACACAGCTCCAGTGTCGGGGTCTGATACAACAATTACAGCGACTGTGAATGCTTCGGGTGCGAGTTCAACATTAGCACCACTTACAACATCTAATACCGTAACAATGACTGCACCTTCTACAGTCCCGGTGGTTTGGGTCCTTAGTTGCGACACAGATGCAACTGACGAAGGCTATTGCCCTAATTAATGACTTCTAACGCAAATAGCGGCCTGGCCACCAGCCTGGCCGCTTCCTCCCTCCTCAGTGAGCCGGACTCACAGCGCTATCTGAGCCAGGCCAGGGCGCAGCGCAAGCCTTTTGTCACCTTCCTGATCGAAAACGACATACTCGACAGCAAGGCCCTCGCCGACTTTTGCGAACTGGAATATGGGGTACCTCTGCTGGATCTTGCCGCCTTCGATCTGGGCGAGATCCCGCAGAAGTACCTCAATCAGAAATTGATTGAGAAGCACCACGTCCTGCCCATCTACACCCAGGGGCACACCCTCTATATCGCCATGTCGGACCCGACCAATGTGTCGGCCCTGGAGGATTTCGGCTTCAGCTTCGGCCTGCACACCGAGGCCTTGCTGGTCGAAGAGGGCAAGCTGACCGCAGCCATCGGCAAGCTGATGGAGAGCGAGCAGGATACCCTGGGCATGGATCACATCGACGAGGCCGAAATCTCGGAGCTCGAGGTCTCCGATGAGAGCTCCCGTCTCGACGACAGCGTCAATACCGCCGACGACGATGCCCCCATCGTCAAATACATTCACAAGATCATGATGGACGCCATCAAGCGTGGCGCATCCGACCTGCATTTCGAACCCTATGAGACCAAGTACAGGATCCGCTTCCGGATCGACGGCATACTGCACGAAATCGCCACCCCGCCGGTCAATCTGGCAAACCGTTTCGCGGCCCGTCTCAAGGTGATGGCGAGGCTCGATATCGCCGAGCGACGCCTGCCCCAGGATGGGCGGATCAAACTGAAGATCTCCCGCAGCAGATCCATGGACATGCGGGTCAACACCCTGCCCACCATGTGGGGAGAAAAGGTCGTCATTCGCCTGCTGGACTCGTCAGCGTCTCGCCTCAATCTCGATCAACTCGGCTTCGACGACCGCCAGAAGGCGCAATACCTGCATGCCCTCTCCAAGCCACAGGGCATGATACTGGTCACGGGCCCCACGGGGTCAGGCAAGACGGTGTCACTCTATACCGGTCTCAACATCCTCAATACCAACGAGGTCAACATCTCCACCGCCGAGGATCCGGTGGAGATCAACCTGCCCGGCGTCAACCAGGTGCAGATCAATCCCAAGGCGGGGCTCACCTTCGCCAGCGCCCTGCGCTCCTTCCTGCGCCAGGATCCCGACATCGTCATGGTGGGGGAGATCCGGGACCTGGAAACCGCCGAGATTGCCATCAAGGCGGCCCAGACAGGTCACCTGGTATTGTCGACCCTGCACACCAACTCGGCGGCCGAGACCCTGACCCGGATGATGAACATGGGGGTACCCGCCTTCAACATCGCCTCCTCGGTGACCCTGATCATGGCCCAGCGCCTCGCCCGCAAGCTGTGCGATCACTGCAAGGTGCCCGAGGCAGTGCCGGAAGCCGAATTGTTGGAGCTGGGCTTTACCCAGCAGCAGCTGGCCGCCGGTTTGCGCCTGTTCAAACCGGTCGGTTGTAAGGAGTGTTCGGGAGGATACAGAGGGCGGGTCGGCATCTATGAAATCATGCTGATGTCGGACAACATCGCCAAGCTGATCATGCAGGGGGCGAACTCGCTGCAGATCGCCGCCATCGCCCAGAAAGAGGGCATGCGAACCCTGCGCATCTCCGGCCTGGAGAAGGCCCGTCTGGGGGTCACCAGCCTGGCCGAGATCAACAGGATCACGACCAACTGAATACGTAGTGTTAGAGTCACTAAGCCGGGTGAGGCCGATACAGTCACCCCGATGATGTTCTTCAAGCCAAGATGAACCGGACGGGCAGTACCTCATCCGGCCACCGTCGCCCAATTGCAGGATGCAGTGATGGCAACATTAGCGCAAAAACGTAACACACCCAAAAAGGTCTTCTCCTTCCGCTGGCATGGATTCAATCGCAAGGGGCAGAAGGTTTCCGGTGAATTCCAGGCCGACAACATCAACACCGTCAAGGCGGAGCTGCGCAAGCAGGGCGTCAATGTCACCAAGGTCAGCAAGCAGGGCCAGGGACTGTTTTCCAAAGGTGGTGCCCGGATCAAGCCGATGGACATCGCCGTCATCTCACGCCAGATCACCACCATGCTCTCCGCCGGTGTGCCGCTGGTGCAGAGCCTGCAGATCATCGCCCGCGGTCATGAGAAGGCGGCGGTACGCGAACTCATCGGACAGATCGCCACCGATGTGGAAACCGGCACCCCACTGTCGGAGGCGCTGCGCCGCCACCCACGCCACTTCGATGCCCTCTACTGCGATCTGGTGGACGCTGGGGAGCAGTCCGGTGCGCTGGAAACCATCTACGACCGGATTGCCACATACCGTGAGAAGAGTGAGGCGCTCAAGTCCAAGATCAAGAAGGCCATGTTCTATCCCGCCATGGTCATCCTGGTCGCCATCGTCGTGACCTCCATACTGCTGCTGTTCGTCATTCCCCAGTTCGAGGAGATCTTCAAGAGCTTCGGGGCCGAGCTGCCAGTCTTCACCCGATTCGTCATTGGCATCTCCCGCTTCATGCAGGATTGGTGGTATATCATCTTTGGCGGCATAGCCCTCGCCATCTTCCTCTACGTGCGCGCCTGGCGAAAATCCCAGAAGGTACGGGACAGCACCGACAGATTCATCCTCACCATTCCGGTCGTGGGCAACATACTGCACAAGGCGGCCATGGCCCGCTTCGCGCGCACCCTCTCCACCACCTTCTCCGCCGGGATTCCCCTGGTGGATGCCCTGGTCTCCGCTGCCGGCGCCTCTGGCAACTATGTCTATCGCACGGCCATCCTGGCCATTCGCAACGAGGTGGTGGCCGGCATGCAGATCAACGTCGCCATGCGCACCGTGGATCTCTTCCCCGACATGGTGATCCAGATGGTGATGATAGGTGAAGAGTCCGGCGCCATCGATGACATGCTCTCCAAGGTTGCCGCCATCTTCGAGCAGGAGGTGGACGACATGGTCGACGGCCTCACCAGCCTGCTCGAGCCCATCATCATGGTGGTGCTGGGGGTGCTGGTCGGTGGCATGGTCGTCGCCATGTACCTCCCCATCTTCAAGTTGGGCTCTGTGATACACTGAGCCCCTTCGGCAGAGTGGCCAGCGGGCATGGCTCGTTCTGGTCCTCTGCCATCCTGATTCTCAACGCAAGCGGTTGATTTATGGTGCCTCTGATCGAACTGGCCCAGGCCCTGCCCTGGCTCTATCTCTCCCTGGTTTTTCTCTTCTCCCTGATGGTTGGCAGCTTTCTGAACGTGGTGATCCATCGCCTGCCCATCATGCTGGAGCGGGAGTGGCAGGCCGAATACAGTGACTACTTCGGCAGCGAAGTGGCCGCCTCCCCCGCCGAACCCTACAACCTGATGGTGCCACGCTCACGCTGCCCGCACTGCGATCACCCCATAGGCGCGCTGGAGAACATCCCTCTGCTGAGCTGGCTCTGGCTCAAGGGTCGCTGCCGACAATGCAAGGCGCCCATCTCGGCTCGCTATCCCCTGGTCGAACTGCTGACCGCCCTGTTGTCGGTCGCCGTCGCAGCGACCCTGACTCCGGGATGGGGCACCCTGGCCGCGCTCTTGCTGACCTGGGTACTGGTGGCTCTCACCTTCATCGATCTGGACAAGATGCTGCTGCCGGATCAGCTCACCCTGCCGCTGCTGTGGGGCGGTCTGCTGTTCAATCTGGCGGGCGGCTTTGTGCAGCTGGCCGATGCGGTGATCGGTGCCATGGCGGGCTATCTGGTGCTCTGGAGCCTCTACTGGGCGTTCAAGCTGCTGACCGGCAAGGAGGGAATGGGCCATGGCGACTTCAAGCTGCTGGCGGCACTCGGTGCCTGGCTGGGCTGGCAGGCACTGCCCATAGTGTTGCTGCTCTCGTCCCTGGTCGGCGCCATCATCGGCATAGGGCTCATACTGCTGCGCAACCATCATCAGGGCAAACCCATCCCCTTTGGCCCCTACCTCGCCATCGCGGGCTGGATAGCGCTGCTGTGGGGGGATAACATCACCCGCTGGTATCTGGACATCGTTCTCTAGCAAGGGGATCACAAATCTATGTATGTGGTAGCCATCACCGGCGGTATAGGCAGCGGCAAGACGACCATCGCCAACCAATTTGCGGCCCTGGGGATAGAGGTGGTCGATGCCGACCTGATTGCCCGCGACGTGGTGGCACCCGGCACCCCGGCCCTGGCCGCCATCGCCAGCCACTTCGGCCCCGAGATGCTGACCGGGCAGGGACTGCTGGACAGACGCGCCCTGCGCGAGCGGATCTTCAGCGATCCGGCGGCCAAGTCCTGGCTCAACGCCCTGCTCCATCCGATCATCCGCAGCGAGATGCTGCGCCAGTGCGCGGCAGCCTGCTCCCCCTACTGCCTGCTGGTGGTGCCCTTGCTGGTGGAAAACCGGCTCACCGAGCTGGCCGATAGGGTACTGGTCATCGACGTGGATGAGCCGACCCAGATCGAGCGAACCTGTCGCCGGGACGGGGTCAGCCGAGAGCAGGCTCAGGCCATACTGGCATCCCAGGCGAGCCGCAGCGAGCGTCTGGCGATGGCCGATGACGTACTGGACAACCAGAGTGGCACGACTGAGACCATACGGGAGCGAATTTTAGCGCTGCACGAGACATATCTGGCATTTGCCTCTCAACAAGCCCCCCAAGTGTGAGTACACTAGGCCGGTTTATGGCTGGCCAGGATTAGGCATGATTTACGATTTTCCCCTCAACGAAAAAAGCCGGACCTATCTTCGTCTGGAGTCCCTGTTTTCCCAGATCCGCGACAATCTGGAGAGTGACCAGTCCTGGGCACACATCGCCTTCTTCAAGGGGTTGTTCGATTTGCAGGAGTTGCTGGAGCGCGGTGATCTGCGCGCCGACCTGATCAAGGATCTGGAGCGTCTCGGCCAGCGGCTGAGCCATTGGGCCAGCCTGCCGGACGTTGACCTCGAGCAGATCCAGCGGATGCAGCAGGAGAGCACCCAGCTTTCCCGCAACCTGCTCAACTCCCCTCGCCCCGGTGCCCGCCTGAAAGAGGATCGTCTGCTCGGCTCCATCCGCCAGCGCTTCTCCATTCCCGGTGGCCTGTGTGCCTTCGACGTGCCACAACTGCACCACTGGCTGGTGACGCCGGCGGTGGCTCGTCATCAACAGATGCAGCAATGGCTCAGCGACATCAATCTGCTGATGAACTCCATCTCCCTGCTGCTGCGGCTGTGGCGTGAATCTGGCCACTTCAGCGATCAGGTTGCCACCAACGGCTTCTTCCAGGATACCGCCGAGGGGGCCGAGCTGATCCGTATCCGTCTGATCGGATCCCAGTCCTGCTACCCGACCCTGAGCGGCCACAAGAACCGCTTCGCCCTGCGTTTTCTGCCCACCGCAGAACAGCCGATTGGCGATGTGCCTTTCCAGCTCGCCTGCTGCTAAGGAGGCATCCAGATGGTCACCAAGGTCAAGTGCCCGACTTGTCAGAGCGAAGTGGAATGGGGTCCCCAGAGCCCGTTTCGTCCCTTCTGCAGCAAGCGCTGCCAGCTGATCGATCTCGGCGAATGGGCCGATGAAGAGAAGCGGATCCCGGGGGAGATCAATCCGGTTCTGCTGCCGGATCCGGAAGAGGGCGACCAGTGGCTATAGGCCCTGGCGGTTTCGCCTCTGCAAAATGAAAAAGGGCCGATTGGCCCTTTTTCATTGTCTCTTGCCATCGGCTCACGCCAACGCGGCCTGCAGCCGCGCCACTATGGGACCGTTGGCATCGGGGAAGTGGTAGTTGTGCAGCTCGGCCAGCGGCACCCAGCGACACTCCTGCCCTTCCTTGCCAAAGGGCTCGCCCAGGAAGCGGGTCACCTTCCAGATATCCAGCAGCACCTGCTTGTCCGGGTAGTCGTGGTGCAGCTCCATAAAGGGAGCGCAATCCTGCACCCGGATGCCTATCTCTTCCCACAGCTCCCTGTCGAGCGCGGTGAGCAGGTCTTCCCCCGACTCTACCTTGCCCCCGGGAAACTCCCAGCGATCCCCCTGATGGCGATCGGAGGAGCGCTTGGCGATGAAGATATCGCCCCGTTCATTCTCGATGACGCCGACCGCCACCCAGATCCGCTTTTTCTGTTCCATCTTGCTACCTTTGCACTCTCTGCCTGATCGGGCCGCTCTATGACCCCAACCCCCGGTTGGGTGAGCTGCCGATGATGCCTGACATCCGATTTTGCGTCGCCATGCGACAAAAACAAGGCGGGCACCGGGCCCGCCTTGTCATGGCATTAGGTCACTCAGGTCAACTGACCGTGACAATGCTTGTACTTCTTGCCGGATCCGCAGGGGCAGGGATCGTTGCGACCGACCTTCTGCTCGTCGCGCACGAAGGTCACCGGCGCCGCGTCGGCCTGGGTCTCTTCATCGGCCAGCTGGTTCTCGGCGGCGGCATGGGTATAGGTGCGGGGAGCCGCTTCCGCCTGCTGACGCTGCTGCTCTTCCATCGCCTCCACGTCGCGCTCCTGGACCTGTACCCGGCTCAGGATGCTGACCACGTCCCGCTTGAGGGTTTCCAGCATCTGGGTGAACAGATCGAAGGACTCGCGCTTGTACTCCTGCTTGGGGTTCTTCTGGGCGTAGCCGCGCAGATGGATGCCCTGGCGCAGGTGATCCATGGCCGCCAGATGCTCCTTCCACAGGCCATCCAGGGTCTGCAGCATCACCGCCTTCTCGAAGTTGCGCAATACGTCCTTGCCGACCAGCTCCTCCTTGTGGGCGTAGAGCTTGGTGGCTTCTTCCAGGATGCGCTCGCGCAGCTTCTCCTCATACAGCTTGTCGTCTTCCGCCAGCCACTGCTGCAGCGGCAGCTCCAGCGCGAAATCGGACTTCAGGCGCGCTTCCAGACCAGGCACGTCCCACATCTCTTCCAGAGACTGGGGCGGAATGTACTCGTCGATCACGCTGCCATAGACGTCGTCACGGATGACGTGGATGGTGTCGGAGATGTCGTTGGTGTCCAGCAGTTCGTTGCGCTGCTCGTAGACCACCTTACGCTGGTCGTTCGCCACGTCGTCGAATTCGAGCAGGTTTTTACGGATGTCGAAGTTGCGACCCTCCACCTTGCGCTGGGCGTTCTCGATGGCCTTGGTCACCCAGGGGTGCTCGATAGCCTCGCCCTCTTCCATCCCCAGCTTCTTCATCATGCCGGTCACGCGATCGGAGGCGAAGATCCGCATCAGGGTATCTTCCATGGAGAGGTAGAAGCGGGAGGAGCCCGGATCACCCTGACGACCGGAACGGCCGCGCAGCTGGTTGTCGATACGGCGGGATTCGTGACGCTCGGTACCGATAATGTGCAGGCCACCGGAGGCCAGTACGGCGTCATGACGCACCTGCCAGGCCGCTTTCAGCTCGGCAATCTGTTCGCTGGTCGGGTTTTCCAGCGCGGCGATCTCGGCCTGCCAATTGCCCCCCAGCACTATGTCGGTACCACGACCGGCCATGTTGGTGGCTATGGTGACGGCGCCGGTCTGACCGGCCTGGGCGACGATTTCCGCTTCCATGGCATGGAATTTGGCGTTCAGCACCTTGTGCGGGATATTCTCCTTGGTCAGGATGCCAGACAGCAGTTCAGAGTTCTCGATGGAGACGGTACCGACCAGCACCGGCTGACCACGCTCGACACAGCCGCGGATGTCTTCGACGATGGCGGCATACTTTTCCTGGGCGGTCAGATAGACCAGATCGCCCATGTCCTTGCGCACCATCGGCTTGTTGGTCGGGATAACGACGGTATCCAGGCCATAGATCTGCTGGAATTCAAAGGCTTCGGTATCCGCAGTCCCGGTCATCCCCGCCAGCTTGTCATACAGACGGAAGTAGTTCTGGAAGGTGATGGAGGCCAGGGTCTGGTTCTCGTTCTGGATCTTGACCCCTTCCTTCGCCTCGACCGCCTGATGCAGGCCGTCGGACCAGCGGCGACCCGGCATGGTACGGCCGGTGTGCTCGTCGACGATGACGATCTCGTCCTTCTGGACTATGTAGTCGACGTTGCGTTCAAACAGGGTATGGGCACGCAGACCGGCGTTGACATGGTGCAGCAGGCTGATGTTGGTAGCGGAGAACAGAGAGTCCTCTTCCGCCAGCAGCCCCTCTTTCTTAAGCAGCTCTTCCACGAAGATCTGGCCGTTTTCGGTCAGCAGCGCCTGGCGGTTTTTCTCGTCCACGGTGTAGTGGCCGTCACCGGTATACTCTTCCGAGTCTTCCTTGTCCTGTTTGACCAGCAGCGGGATCAGCTTGTTGATCTGGGTGTACATGGCGGAGCTGTCTTCCGCCGGACCCGAGATGATAAGCGGGGTACGGGCTTCATCGATGAGCACCGAATCCACCTCATCCACCAGCGCATAGTTGAGCGGACGCTGCACGCGCTGCTCGGGCGAGAACGCCATGTTGTCGCGCAGGTAGTCGAAACCGAATTCGTTGTTGGTACCGTAAGTGATGTCGGCGGCGTAGGCGTCGCGCTTCTGGGACGCGTCCATGCCGGGCACGTTGCAGTCGACCGTCATGCCGAGGAAGGTGAACAGCGGGCGGTTCGCCTCCGCATCACGCTTGGCCAGATAGTCGTTCACCGTCACCACGTGCACACCGCGACCGGTCAGCGCGTTCAGATAGGCAGGCAGAGTCGCGGTGAGGGTCTTGCCTTCACCCGTCTTCATCTCGGCGATGCGGTTGGAGTTCAGCACCATGCCGCCGATCAGCTGCACGTCGAAGTGACGCATGCCGAACACCCGGCGGGACGCCTCACGCACCGTGGCGAACGCTTCCGGCAACAGCTGCTCCAGGGTCTCACCCTGCTCCAGGCGTTGACGGTACTCGGCGGTCTTCGCCTGCAGCTCGCCATCGGACAAGGCCTCGAACTGAGGCTCCATCGCATTGATCTGTTTAACAATTTTGCGCAAAGCCTTGAGCGTTCTGTCGTTCCGGCTGCCGATAATCTTGGTGAGCAGTGTGCTAATCATGTGTACCAACTGTTTTGGTTATATAAGCGTTCCGTCACTGGAACCTGAAGAAAAAACCTAACCCCGTCTGGCATTCAGAAAGCGTGCGGGGTTGACCTGACGACCATCTTTCAACACTTCGTAATGCAGATGGACCCCGGTCGCACGACCGGTACGCCCCATCAAGGCAATCTTCTGGCCCTCATCGACCAGGGTGCCCACATCCACCAACAACTTGGAGTTGTGGGCATAACGGGTCACCAGACCATTGCCATGGTCTATCTCCACCATGTTGCCAAATTCCGGGTGGCGGCCTGCCCAGCTGATGATCCCCTTGCCTGTCGCCAGGATGGGTGTGCCGGGCTTGCCACGAAAATCCACACCCTTGTGCATCTTGGCGCGACCGTTGAACGGGTCTACCCGTCCACCGAACCCGGAGGAGATCCAGACTCGCTCCTGCTTCACCGGTGAACCCGAGATGAAACCAGCATCGGTGATATGGTGATTCATGATGAAAGATTCAAGTACCGACAGCTGTTCTTCACGGCTGCTGAGCTGCTGGCTGAGGTGTTTCATGGAGGCTTGCAGCTCGCCCAGGCTCACTTCCAGCTCTTCGTCATAGGAAGGGCCACCCATGGGGGGCAGCTCCTTGAAATTGAATTCGTCGGGATCGAGGTCTGCCTTCTCGGTCAGACGCTCACCGAGCGCATTGAGGCGGCCAAGCTGCCCCTGCATGGTGCCCACCTGGGCGGCCAGCATGGCAAGCTGTTCACGGGCTTCATCGGCCCCTTGCGTGGATTTTTGCTGTTCGGCCATGGCCAGCGCGACTTCCAGCGCCTCCATTTTCTGGTGCCAGCTCTGCCAGAGCCAACCACCACTCAGTGCCAATACAGTGAAGAGGATACCGCCGACCCAGGCCAGACGTTGTTTGGGTAAGTGCAACTTGCGGCGCTGCTTACCGTTGAGGATCAGGGTAATGCTCATAGAAATCTGTCTTCTCGGTCAGGTGAGGCCAGGAGCCAGCACGGGCAATAAAACCGGGAGATAATCGGTATTAAAGGATGGAATAAACAAATGACAGGACGTCGGTGCGGAGAGATGACCGACGTCCTGTTGCACAGCTATCAGGCCAGAACCAGACCGTTATCGTAGTAAGCGATGGGCGCTTTGTCGCCCTCCGCCTCGAAGGTCACCAGTTCCCAGGCCTCCTGCTTGGCCAGCAAGGCACGCAGCAGTTTGTTGTTCAGGGCATGGCCCGTCTTGTAGGCACGGAATTCACCTATGATGCTGCGGTTGCACATATAGAGGTCACCGATGGCATCCAGCATCTTGTGCTTGACGAACTCGTCCTCGTAACGCAGACCATCTTCGTTCAGCACCCGATAGTCATCCAGTACCACGGCGTTTTCCAGGCTTCCGCCCAGGGCCAGGTTCTGGGAACGCAGGTACTCGATGTCGCGCATGAAGCCGAAGGTACGGGCACGGCTGATCTCTTTCACGAAAGAGGCACCGGAGAAGTCCAGCACGCAACGCTGGTTGCGGCCTTCAAATACCGGATGCTGGAAATCGATCTCGAGATCCATCTTGAAGCCGTTGCGATAGGGGTGGAATTCTGCCCACTTGTCGCCGTCTTCAACCCGCACGCTCTGCTTGATCCGCACGAACTGCTTGGGCGCATTCTGCTCACGTATACCCACTTCTTGCAGCAGGTAGATGAACGGGTGCGCACTGCCATCCATCACCGGGATCTCGGGGGCGTCGACCTCGACATAGAGGTTGTCGATCCCCATCCCGGCCAGGGCGGCAGAGAGGTGTTCGATGGTTGACACGCGGACACCGGCTTCGTTTACCAGAGCGGTACAAAGCACGGTATCACGCACCTGATCGGCGTTGGCTGGCAGCGCGACCACAGGATTCAGATCGGTACGCAAGTAAACGATCCCTGTGTTAACAGGCGCCGGACGGAACGTCATTGTGACTTTCCGGCCCGAATGCAGGCCCACACCGGTGGCCTGGACACTCGTTTTCAAGGTTCTTTGTCTAATCATGGGCGTATCCGCTTAACAGCTCAAATTCCTGACCAGATGGTCGTTGCCGGGCCATCTTAGCACAATCCTTAAGCAACAAACAAACCAGGGCCATACGAGGCTTAGTCAGCTTGCTTGCGCAGGAACGCAGGAATATCGAGATAATCCGGTTCGCGACGAGCCTGCGGCTCGGCGTTCACCACCTTGGCCGGGGCCTCTTCCATCACGCGAGACTGCAGGGCTTCGCTGATCAGGGGCTGACGGGCCGGACGCTCTTGTACCATATTATTTTTTACCAGCGTGATGTCGGGCTTGCGCTCGGCACCGATGCCGGTAGCCACCACTGTCACACGCAGTTCGTCGTGCATTTCCGGATCGATTACGGTACCCACCACCACGGTGGCGTTCTCGGAGGCGAAGGCCTTGACCGCGTTACCCACGGTTTCGAACTCTTCGATGGTCATGTCCATGCCGGCGGTGATGTTGACCAGGATGCCACGGGCACCGGCCAGATCCACGTCTTCCAGCAGCGGGCTGGAGATAGCTTTCTCGGCCGCTTCTTCGGCACGGTCATCACCGGAGGCGGAGCCGGTACCCATCATGGCGGTACCCATTTCGCGCATAACGGTACGCACGTCCGCGAAGTCGACGTTGATCAGGCCCGGACGGGTGATCAGCTCGGCAATGCCCTGTACCGCACCCAGCAGTACATCGTTGGCCGCCTTGAAGGCGTCCAGCAGGGAGATGCCACGACCCAGCACCTTCAGCAACTTGTCGTTGGGGATGGTGATCAGGGAGTCGACGTTCTTGGACAGCTCCTCGATGCCGTGGGCGGCGAAGCCCATCCGCTTCTTCCCTTCGAAGGAGAACGGCTTGGTCACGACGGCGACGGTCAGGATACCCATCTCCCGGGCCACTTCGGCCACGATAGGTGCGGCACCGGTACCTGTACCACCGCCCATGCCGGCGGCGATGAACACCATGTCTGAACCGGTCAGCAGCTCACGCAGCGCTTCCCTGTCTTCCATGGCGGCATCACGGCCCACTTCCGGATTGGCTCCGGCCCCCAGACCCTTGGTGATGCCACCGCCGATCTGCAGAGTCGTGTTGGCACTGGAGTTGCGCAGTGCCTGGGCGTCGGTGTTGACGGTAATGAACTCAACACCCTCGATGTTTTGACGAACCATGTGCTCGACTGCGTTGCCGCCGCCGCCACCCACACCTATCACCTTGATGACGGCTTCGTCAGTGTGGCTATCCATAAATTCAAACATGTTGTCTCTCCGCTTTATTTGCCTGACTCAGCAAAATCTTTAGAACTCGCCACGCAACCAGTTGCTGACCCGTTTGACCAGCCCACCTACGCTTGCCTTGGCGGCATATTCCTTGCTACTGCCGGTGGATTGATTGGTACGGCCGTACTGCAGCAGCCCGACCGCGGTCGAGTACACAGGTGCCTGCACGTAATCGCTCAATCCCCGAATGTTCATGGGTTCGCCCACCCGGACCTGGCTCTGGAAGATCTGCTCTGCGCACTCCACAATGCCTTCGATCTGGGCCGCGCCACCGGTCAATACCACACCGGCCGCCAGCTGATGCTTGACCCCTTGTGCCTTCAATTCGCTCTGCACCCGTACCAGCTCGTCATTCACCATGGAGAGCAATTCCGTGTAACGGGGTTCAATCACTTCAGCCAGTGTCTGCCGTTGCAGGCTGCGCGCCGGGCGACCGCCGACACTGGGGACTTCAATATTGTCTTCCTTGCTGACCAGGCGGCCGAGGGCGCAACCGTAGCGCACCTTGATCGCTTCGGCGTCCAGCGGCGGGGTGCCGAAGGCGTAGGCGATGTCGCTGGTCACTGTGCTGCCGGCGTAGGGGATCACCTTGGTGTGGCGCAGGGCACCGCCGGTAAACAGCGACATGTCCATGGTACCGCCACCTATGTCCACCACGCAGACACCCAGCTCCTTCTCGTCTTCGGTCAGCACGGCATAGCTGGAAGCCAGGGCCGAAAAGATCAGCTGATCCACCCGCAGACCGACCTTCTCCACACATTTCTCGATGTTGCGAGCCATGTCGTTGTGGCAGGTGATCAGGTGCACCTTGGCCGCCATCCGCACACCGGAGAGACCGACCGGATTCTTGATCCCTTCCTGATAGTCGATGGCAAACTCCTGGGGCAGCACGTGCAGCACCCGCAGCTCGTCCGACAGTCGCACCGACTTGGCGGTATGGATGACGTTGTCCACATCCTCCTGGGTCACCTCTTCATCGGAGATGGGCACCATGCCGGTCTCGTTGCGGCAATCGATGTGCTTGCCGGACAGCCCCAGATAGACGGAGCTTATCTGGCAGTCAGCCATCATCTCGGCCTCTTCCACCGCGCGGCGCAGGGACTTGACCACGGAGTCGAGGTCATTGACCCCGCCCTTCTCCATCCCGCGAGAAGCGTGGCTGCCCATGCCGATGACATTGAGTTCGCCATCGGGCAATACTTCGCCAACCAGTACCGCCACCTTGGTCGTGCCGATATCCAGTCCGACAATCAAATTTCTATCTGCGGTGTTGGTCATTCACTTTCTCTTCGCTTTTCTTCCAGCCAACTGCCATCCCGGTGTCGTATCGAAGATCCACGTAAGCAACCCGCTCACGGGGTTCGATGACCGGAAAGGCATCGATAAACCGCTGCAGGCGAAGCGCGATATCCGAGCGCCCCACGAACAGCTGAATGTTGCCATCCAGGGTCAGTTCCCAGGCATGGCGGGGGGTCAGATTCACCCCCAGCAACTTGTATCCCTTGGCCGCCAGCAGCGTCTCGTACTGATGGCTGGCTTCCAGCACCTTGGCGGCCTGATCATCGGGCCCGGACAACTGCATCAGGGGTTTCTTCACCCTGTCCGGCGCACTGAACACCTCACCCTTGGTGTTGACGAAGCGGTTGCCGTTCCAGCGTGCCGCCACCGCCTGTTCAGTGAGGTAGACCTTGATCTTGTTCGGCCACTTCTTGCGTACCGAGACCTGGGCCACCCAGGGAAGGGCGTTCAACCGCCCCTGCAATTCGTTCACGTCCAGCTCGAAGAAGTTGCGCAACTCGGCGCCATCCAGCACGGCGGCGCGCAACTCATCGGCTTTCAAATATTCGTGTTGCCCCTGCAGCAACAGCTCGCTCATGGGCAACCGACTGGCATCTGTCAGCCAGTCTTTAACATCCAGCGCAGTCTGGTAGAGCCCCCACATGACCAGGATGAAAAATGCCACCCCGGCGATGAAGCCCCCCTTGGTGCGCCCTTGTGCCCTTGCCTCCACCCGATCTATCCCCGTATAACGCGCCATGCCGGCCACTTGCAGACCGGTTCGCCATTATATAGGCCTCGGCTTGGCGGTCAAAATACTCATTGGGCCCTCAGGCACCGGATTTCATGCTATCCACGCTCAATTTCATCTCACCGAGACGGCGGGCAAGTGCCCCGACGTTACCGGCGCCCTGAGTCAGCACCAGATCCCCCTCGCCGATAAGATCCGCCAGCACGGCCGGCACATCGTCAGGGGTTGCGACAAAGATGGGCTCCAGGGTGCCGCGAGAGCGGATGGAGCGGCACAGGGCACGGCCATCGGCACCGGGAATGGGCTCTTCACCGGCGGCATAGACCTCCAGCATCACCAGCACATCCACCTTGGAGAGCACGTCGGCAAAATCTTCGTAGAGATCCCGGGTCCGGCTGTAACGGTGCGGCTGGAACACCATCACCAACCGCTTCTCTGGCCAGCCGGCGCGGGCGGCATTGATGGTGACCTTGACCTCGCTCGGGTGGTGACCGTAGTCATCCACCAGCATGGCCTTGCCACGGCCGGTCTCGAACTCGCCATATTGCTGGAAGCGGCGACCCACCCCTTCAAACTTGGCGAGCGCCTGAATGATGGCCTCGTCGCCAATGCCGTCTTCGGTCGCCACCGCGATGGCGGCGGCGGCGTTGAGCGCATTGTGGATGCCCGGCAGATTCAGGGTGACGGTCAGCTCGCCGGCATCCTTGCGACGGACCCGGAAGCGGCTGCGGTTGCTGGTCTGCACGAAGTCCAGCACCTGTACGTCGGCATCCTCACTGAGGCCGTAGGTCAGGGTCGGACGGGCGATCTCAGGCAGCATGCCGCGGATCACGGGGTCATCCACGCACACCACGGCCAGACCGTAGAACGGCAGGTTGTGCAGGAAGTCGATGAAGGTGGCCTTGAGCCTGGAGAAGTCGCCGCCATAGGTGTCCATGTGATCCGCTTCGATATTGGTCACGATGGAGACCATGGGTTGCAGATGCAGGAAGGAGGCGTCGCTCTCGTCTGCCTCGGCGATCAGGTAGCGGCTGCTGCCCAGGCGGGCATTGGTGCCGGCGCTGTTGAGCAGGCCGCCGATGACGAAGGTCGGATCCCGGTCGGCTTCGGCATAGATGCTCGCCACCAGGCTGGTGGTGGTGGTCTTGCCGTGGGTGCCGGCGACGGCGACCCCGTGGCGGAAGCGCATCAGCTCGGCCAGCATCTCGGCACGGCGCACCACGGGAATGCGCAGCTCGCGGGCGGCCAGCAACTCGGGGTTGTCCTGCTTGATGGCGGTGGAGACCACCACCACGCTCGCCTCGTTCACGTGCTCGGCACTGTGTCCCACGAAGATATGGGCGCCGAGGGACGCGAGCCGCTCGGTCACCGCATTGCGGGACAGATCGGAGCCGGAAATCTGGTAACCCTCGTTGGCAAGCACCTCGGCGATCCCGCCCATACCGGCGCCACCTATGCCGATGAAATGGATGCGACGCACGCGGCGCATTTCGGGGATCACGGTACGCAGTTTTGCCAGTTCAACCTTGGTCATAGCTCTCTCTTCAAGCCTGCCGTCAGCGGTGTGCGCTCGGCGGCATCAATAAATACGGGGACAAGACTGCACGGCCTGGCCTGTGCAATCTTGCTCAACATGCTTTCTCGCTCTGCCCGCTGGCGAGCCGCTTGCACTCATCGGCAACCCGCTCGGCGGCATCTATGATGGCCACCCGACGGGCGGCCTGGGCCATGTACAGCAGGGTCTCCCTGCGCCCGGCGAGCCAGGAGAGACGCGCGGCCAAGGAGGCCGGGGTCAGCTCGGACTGGGGCAGGAACTCGGCCGCCCCGCCGTCGACCAGGGTCAGGGCGTTGCGGGTCTGGTGATCGTCCACCGCGTGGGGCAGCGGCACGAAGATGGCGGCCACACCGGCGGCAGCCACTTCGGAGACCGTCAGGGCCCCGGCGCGGCACACCACCAGATCGGCCCAGGCGTAGGCATCTGCCATGTCCTTGATAAACTCGCTCACCTCGGCCTCGACGCCCTGCTTGGCGTAGGCTTCAGCCACGGCATCCCGGTTGCCCTTGCCGCACTGGTGGCGCACTGCGATGGGCACGCCGGCGGCGGCCACCGCTGGCGGCACCTGCTCGTTGAGCACCCGGGCACCCAGGCTGCCGCCGACGATCAGCAGCCGCAGCGGCTCGGCTCCGCTGCGCAGCTGGGGATCCGGCAGGGCCACCACTTCGGGACGCACCGGGTTGCCCACCACTGCGGTGCGGGCACTGGGCGCAAAGGCGCCGGGGAAGGCCATCAGTACCCGCTTGGCAAGGCGCGCCAGCAGCTTGTTGGTCATGCCGGCCGCCGCGTTCTGCTCGTGCAGCAGCAAGGGAATACCGGCGAGCCAGGCCGCCACGCCGCCCGGGCCTGAGGCGAAGCCTCCCATGCCGAGCACCACATCAGGGCGAACGCTGTTCAGCACGCGACGCGCCTGCAACACGGATTTGACGATGCGATAGGGGGCGACCAGCAGCCGCTTGATGCCGTTGCCACGCACTCCCTGGATGTCGATGAAGGAGATGGGGTAACCGTGGGCGGGCACCAGCTCGGCCTCCATCCGGTCGGCGGTACCGAGCCAGTGAATGGTCCAGCCCTGGGCCTTGAGGCGATCAGCCACGGCCAGCCCGGGGAACACATGGCCCCCGGTACCACCCGCCATCACCAGTAACGTCTTGCTCACGAAACCTCCCGCACACGCGCCTGGGCACTGGCCTGGCGCAACTCGAAATCGATACGAATCAACATGCTCACCGCCACCATCATGATGATGAGACTGGAGCCGCCGTAGCTGACCAGCGGCAGGGTCAGCCCCTTGGTCGGCATCATGCCGCTGGCGGCGCCGACGTTGACGAAGGTCTGGAAACTGAACCAGATGCCGATGCCGATGGCCAGATAGCCTTCATACAGCCGCTCCGCCACCAGCGCCTGATGGCCGAGCTTGAGCGCCTTCACCGCCAGCGCAAAGATGAGGAAGAGGGCACCCAGCACCCCCACGTAGCCCAGCTCCTCGCCCAGGATGGCAAACACGAAGTCGGTGTGGGCCTCCGGCAGGTACTCCATCTTCTGGATGGAGTTGCCCAGCCCCTCGCCAAACCAGCTGCCACGGCCGAACGCCATCAGGGACTGGGTCAGCTGATAGCCGCTGCCGAAGGGATCGGCCCAGGGGTCCAGGAAGGAGGTGACCCGCCGCATCCGGTAGGGCTCTGCGATGATCAGGGTCACCACGGCGCTCACCCCCACCAGGATAAGACCGATGAACTGCACCATGCGGGCCCCCGCCAGGAACAGCATGCCGAGGGAGGTGACGAACATCACCACCACGGAGCCGAGGTCGGGCTGGGCCAGCAGCAGGGTGGCCACCACGAACAGCACCGCCATGGGTTTCATGAAGCCGATGAAGCGCTCGCGCACCTCGCTCTGGCGACGTACCAGGTAACCCGCCAGATAGACGAACAGCGCGAGCTTGCCGAACTCCGCCGGCTGCAGGTTGAAGGGGCCGAGCGGCAACCAGCGCACCGAGCCGTTGACGCTGCGCCCCACCAACAACACCATGACCAGCATCAGGATGGCGAGCAGCAACATGGGGCCGTTGTACTGCTGCCAGCGCGCCATGGGCACCTGCAGCACGAACCAGGAGATGCCGAGGGCCATCACCAGGAAGAGGCCGTGGCGTTTGACGAACATGAAGGGGTCATCGCCGAGGGCAATCCCTTCGGGAATGGAGGCGGAGGCCACTATCACCAGGCCCACCGACATCAGCGCCAGTGCCAGCACTACTAGCTGCCGGTCGTAGAGACCGGCGGGACGCGCCGGCAACAACCAGCGCTGCAAGTAGCCTGCGACCACGCGAAGGGCGTTCATAGCATCATCACCAGTTCGGTAAAGCGATCGCCGCGAACCTCGAAGGACTTGAATTGATCCAGGCTGGCGCAGGCCGGCGCCAGCAGCACCCAGTCACCGGGTCTGGCATCGGCGGCGGCCTTGGCGACGGCGTCGTCGAGGGAGGCGACCTTCTCGGTCTGCTCACCGAGGGCGAGCAGTATGTCCGCGTCCTGACCGAAGCAGTACATGTGATCGATCTGGCTGCCGAGCAGCGCCTGCACAGGGCCGAAATCCTGGCCCTTGCCCTGACCACCGGCCAGCAGCAGCAAACGGCCTTTGACCGACTCGCGCACCCCGGCCACGGCGGCCAGGGTGGCCCCCACGTTGGTGGCCTTGGAGTCGTTGATCCAGCGCACCCCGTTCACCTCCCGCACGAAGCGGGCACGGTGGGGCAGGCCTTCGAAACGGCGCAGCACGGCGAGTTGCGGCTCCCGGGGAATGCCGACCGCGTCGCACAGGGCCATGGCCGCCAGGGCGTTGGCCTGATTGTGGGCACCGACTATCTTCATCTCGTCCACCGCCAGCAGCGGCTCCCCGTGCAGGGTCAGCCAGTGGCGACCCGCCAGCTCGCAGCGGCCGTAGCCGTTGCAATCGAGCCCGAAGCTCTGCCACACCTGACCCACGTCGGGCAGGGTCTGGGGATCGTCCCGGTTCACCAGGATGTGCTGGGAGTGCTGATGGATCTCCATCTTGGCGGCGCGGTAATCCGCCATGCCCTGATAGCGATCCATATGATCTTCACTGAGGTTCAGCACCACGGACGCAGCGGCACGCAGGCTGCAGGTGGTCTCGAGCTGGAAGCTGGAGAGCTCCAGCACGCAGAGATCCATGGGCTGCTTGAGCAGCTCCAGCGCCGGGGTGCCTATGTTGCCACCCACACCTACCTTGAGGCCCGCCTCGGCGATCATCTCGCCGACCAGGGTGGTCACCGTGCTCTTGCCGTTGGAGCCTGTGATGGCGATGACGGGGGTCTGGGTCTCGCGCACGAACAGCTCGATGTCGCCGACGATGCGCACCCCGAACTCGGCGGCGACTTTCAGCTCGGGGGTCGCCAGGGCGATACCCGGGCTCGCCACTATCATGTGCGCCTGCTTGAGCAGATCGCCGTCCAGCCCGTGAATCAGCTCCACCTCGGGGGGGAGTTGCTCCTTGCCCGGGGGATTGGCGCGGGTATCCATCACCAGGGGCGTGACACCACGACCGAGGAAGTAGTCCACGCAGGAGAGTCCGGTTTTGCCGAGTCCGATGATGATGACCATGGCTTACCTCACCTTCAGGGTGGCGAGGCCGAGCAGCACCAGCATGAGGGTGATGATCCAGAAGCGCACGATGACGCGCGGCTCCGGCCAGCCCTTCTTCTCATAGTGGTGATGGATGGGCGCCATGCGGAAGATGCGCACGCCGCGCAGCTTGTAGGACCCCACCTGCAGGATCACGGAGACGGTCTCCATCACGAAGACGCCCCCCATGATCACCAGCAGGAACTCCTGGCGCACCAGCACGGCTATGGTGCCGAGCGCCCCGCCCAATGCCAATGATCCTACATCCCCCATAAAGACCTGGGCCGGATAGGTGTTGAACCAGAGGAAGCCCAGACCCGCGCCCACGATGGCGGTACAGACGATCACCAGCTCGGAGGTATAGGGCACGTAGGGAATGTGCAGGTAGTTCGCGAAGTTCACGTTGCCGGTGGCCCAGGCGACAAAGGCGAAGCCCCCCGCCACCATCACGGTCGGCATGATGGCCAGACCATCCAGGCCGTCGGTCAGGTTGACCGCATTGGAGGTACCGACGATGACGAAGTAGGTCAGCACGATGAACATCAGACCGAGCTGCGGCATCACATCCTTGAGGAAGGGCACCACCAGCTGGGTCTGGCCGTCATGGGTCGCGGTGGCATAGAGGAACACAGCCACGGCCAGGGCGACTGCCGACTGCCAGAAGTACTTCCAGCGGGCGATCAGGCCATCGGTGTTCTTGCGCACCACCTTGAGGTAGTCGTCGGCAAAGCCGATGGCGCCGTAGGCACCGAGCACGAACAGCACCAGCCAGACATAGGGGTTGTCGAGGCGGCTCCAGAGCAGCACAGAGATGAAGATGGCCGCAATGATCATCAGCCCCCCCATGGTCGGGGTGCCCTTCTTGCTGAGGTGTGACTCGGGGCCGTCGTTGCGGATCACCTGGCCGAATTTCAGGATCTGCAGGCGACGGATGAGGCGCGGCCCCATCCAGAGCGCCACCACCAGACCCGTGATGATCGACAGGATGGCGCGGAACGTCAGGTAGGAGAAGACGTTGAAGAAGGTGAAGTGCGGGGTGAGCAGTTCCGCCAGCCAGACTAGCATGTGGCTGACTCCTGACGGTCAACGACCATCTTGACGATATCTTCCATGCGGGAACCGCGGGCACCCTTGACCAGGATCGAGATTTCTTGATGTGTATTTATCATTTGCGCAAGCACTTCAAACAACGACGCCTTGTTATCGAAATGTCGACCCGCCGCGGCATCTGCGGTATGACGACTCTGTTCCCCTACCGTCAGCACGGCGTCGAGGCCCTGCTCGCGGGCGTGGTGTCCGACCCGGGCGTGCTGGGCCGCGGACTCCTCACCCAACTCCTTCATGTCACCGAACACCAGCACCTTGTAGCCGCCCATGGCGGTCAGGGCATCGATGCCCGCCAGCACGGACTCCACGCTGGCGTTGTAGGTGTCATCCACCAGGGTGAGACCACCCCAGCGCTGCACGCAGAAGCGACCCTTGACCGGTGCCATCTGCTCCAGCCCCGCCTTGACGGAGGCGAGCGACGCGCCAAGCGCCAGGGTACCGGCGGCGGCAGCCAGGGCATTGGCCACGTTGTGGCGGCCCGGAATGGCCAGGGTCAGCTTCACCTCCCCCTGGGGAGTCACCATCACGAATTCGGCGCAGCCCTGCCCGTTGAGCGCTATGTCGCGGGCATGGAAGGGCTGGCTCTGATCCTCGAGGGAGAAGGCGCACTGGATGCCCCGCTCCCGCCACTTCGGCCAGAACTCGTTGTCGGCATTGACGATGGCGGTGCCGCCCTCGCTCAGGCCCTCAAAAATCTCGCTCTTGGCGTGGAACACCCCTTCCAGGGAGCCGAAGCCTTCCAGATGGGCGGCCGCCACGTTGTTGATGATGGCGGCATCGGGTCTGGCCAATGAGGTGGTCCAGGCGATCTCCCCCGGGTGGTTGGCACCCAGCTCCATCACCGCAAACCGGTGCTGAGGTTCGAGGCGCAGCAAAGTGAGCGGCACCCCCACTTCGTTGTTGAAGTTGCCGGCGGTGGCCAGCACCTCCCCCTCACAGCGCAGGATGGCGGTCGCCATCTCCTTCACCGTGGTCTTGCCACAGCTGCCGGTGATGGCCAGCACTTTCGGATTGATGCGCTCGCGCACCAGCTTGCCGAGGCGACCCAGTCCCTTGAGGGTATCGGCCACCACCAGTTGCGGTATGGCCAGGGGCAGCTCGCGCTCCACCAGCAGGGCAGAGGCCCCTGCCTGAAGGGCCTGGTCGCAGAAATCGTGGGCGTCGAAACGCTCGCCACGCAGCGCGACGAACAGCGCCCCCTTGCCCAGGGTGCGGGTGTCGGTACTGACCGCCGTGATCTCGTGGTCGCCGCCGATCAGACGGGCATCGAGCACCTGCGCCAGCTCGGCAAGCCTGAGGGTCATCATCTGAATGACTCCATTAATGTGTGCAAGGCGGCCGCGACGGTTTCCCGATCGCTGTAGTGCCGCTTGTCGGTTCCAATGATCTGATAATCCTCGTGGCCCTTACCGGCCACCAGGATGATGTCCTGCTTGCTCGCCTGGCTCAGTGCCAGCTGGATCGCCTTGACCCTGTCGTGCTCGATCTGCACGGCGGCAGGATCGCGAAGGCCCGCCACCATGTCCGCCATGATCTGCTCCGGCGCCTCGGTACGGGGATTGTCGTCGGTCAGGATCACGCAGTCCGCATGTTGCTCCGCCATGGCGGCCATCATGGGCCGCTTGCCGCGATCCCGGTCGCCACCACAGCCCACCAGGCACCAGAGCCGGCCTTCACAGTGCACCCGCAGGGCCTGCAATGCCTTCTCCAGCGCATCCGGGGTGTGGGCATAATCGACCACCGCCAGCGGCGCCTTGCCACCGCCGAAGCACTCCATGCGACCGGTCACGGGTTGCAGTTTCGGGGCGCTGGCCAGCAGTGCATCGAAGTCATAACCCAGTACCAGCATGGCGCCCATGGCGGCCAGCACATTGCTGACGTTGAAGCGGCCGAGCAAGGGGGCGGATAATACACCATTCCCCCAGCTGGAGTTAATGCGCGTGTCAAATCCTTGTTGGTGGAAATGGGGATCCTGCGCCGTCAACTGTCGCCCGGCATGGTTTTCAATCGGGCCATGCACGCCGAAGGCCACCGCGCCGGGGTACGCTGCCAGCCACTGGCGCCCCAGACGGTCGTCGGCATTGATGACGGCGCAGGGCTCGTCCACCAGTTTCAGCAACTCTTCCTTGGCGGCGCCATAGGCCTCCATGGTGCCGTGATAATCCAGATGATCCCGGCTCAGGTTGGTGAACACAGCCGCGGAAAACGGCAGGGCTGCGACGCGGTGCTGCACCAGACCGTGACTGGAGACCTCCATCGCCACCAGGCTCGCCCCTTGCTCCTGCAGGGCGGCCAGATTGGCCTGCACCTGGACGGCGCTGCCGGTGGTGTTTTCCGCTTCAATCAGATTGCCAAACAGGCCATTGCCTATGGTGCCCATCACCCCGGCCTTGCCTCCCAGCAGGGTGCGCCAGTTGGCGACCAGCAGGGCCGTGGTGCTCTTGCCGTTGGTGCCAGTGATGCCCACCAGTTGCAGCTTCTGCGCCGGATGGTCATAGAAATGGCCGGCCAGTTCGGAGAGGCGAGCGGGCAGATCCTTGAGCCCGAAACAGGGGATCGAGGTGGCAGGGGCCACAAATTCCCCATCCTCCTCAAACAGGACGGCGGTCGCTCCCTGAGCCACCGCCTGTTCGATGAAACGCCTGCCATCCATCTGGTGGCCCCGGATTGCCACGAAGAGAGAACCGGGCCCGACTCGCCGGCTGTCGAGCTGGATGTCGGTGAGCGCGAGCGCCGAGGCATGGATGCCAAAATGGCTCATGAGTTGATCAAGTGCGCGGGGCGGCAACATGGGAAGCCTCCGAATGGGCAGGAATGCAGGCGCTCAGGGAGTGCGGCGCCATGGAAAACACCCCGACAGTCGCGGGGTCGACAGAGAGAAACGGATGCCAATCAGGTACGAGGTGCGCCATGGGCGGCCTCCGTACGGGCAAGCTTCGCCGGCACCTCTGGGGGGATGGCGTCGGGACGAATGTTGAAGAGCTGCAGCACGCCCCCCATGGCCTCGGCGAAGGGCGGGGTCGCCACGGCACCGCCGTAATAGGCATCGCCCTTGGGCTCGTTGATCACCACCACCATGACGAAACGGGGGTTGCTGGCCGGTGCGAAACCGGCAAACCAGGCCATGTAATCCTTGCCGTAGCCACCGGCGACGGCGACCTTGGCGGTACCACTCTTGCCGCCGACCCGATAACCCGGGATCTGCGCCTTGGGAATGGCATTGCTGACCACGTACTCCAGCGCCTGCAGCATGGCGGTGGCGTTGTTGTGGTCGATGACCTGTTCACCCTTGGGCGGCTGGGTCACCTTGATGATGGAGAGCGGCACCCGCTTGCCCTTGTTGGCCAGGGTGGCGTAGGCGGAGGCCAGTTGCAGCGGGGTGACCCGCAGGCCATAGCCAAACGAAAGGGTCGCCCGCTCGATGTCGGACCAGCGGCGGCGCTGGGGCAGCATGCCGCTGCTTTCCCCCATCAGGCCGCTGCCGGTATCCATCCCGAAGCCGACCATGCTGAGGGTGTTGATCATCTCCTGGGCCGGCATCCGCAGCGCGATGCGCGACATGCCGATGTTGGAGGAGTAGCGCAGTATGTCGTACAGATTGGTCGCCTTGTGAATGCTCACGTCGCGGATCTGCTTGGCCCCGATGTACAGGGGACCACCGGGTATGGTGTCCTTCCAGCTGGTGACGCCCGCCTGCAGGGCGCTGAGCAGGATCAGCGGCTTGACGGTCGAACCCGGCTCGTAGGTGTCGGTGACCACCCGGTTGCGCACCCGGAAGCTCTGGTACTGGCCCCGGTTGTTCGGGTTGTAGGAAGGGGTGTTGACCATGGCGAGCACTTCGCCTGTCTTGACGTCCAGCATCACCATGGAGCCGGAGGTCGCCTTGTTCTCGTCGGTGGCGCGCTTGAGGGCGCGGTAGGCCAGCGCCTGCACCCGCTGATCGATACTGAGCTGCAGATCGTTGGCGTGCTTGCCCTCCTTGACCAGCCCGAGCCGCTCGATGACCCGGCCCTGCCTGTCCTTGCGCACCCGCATCTCGCCTGGGGTCGCGGTCAGCCATTCGTTGTAGCTGCGCTCTATCCCCTCGATGCCACTGCCGTCTATGTTGGTCACCCCCACCAGGTGGGCGCTGATCTCGCCGGTCGGGTAGAAACGGCGCGCTTCGGGGCGCAGGTAGATGCCCCCCAGCTTCAAACCCTTGATGTACTCCGCCACGGCAGGGGTCACCTGACGCTGCAGATAGACGAAGCGCTTGCTGGGGTTGGAGATGCGGTGCTTGAGGGTGTTGATGTCGAGCTTGAGCACGGCGGAGAGCGCCAGCCAGGCGCGCTCGTTGTGGATGGCGCCGGACTCGTGGACCGTCTTGGGATCGGCCCAGACCGCCTCGACCGGCACCGAGACCGCCAGCTGCTCGCCGTTGCGGTCGGTGATCATGCCGCGCACCGCCTGGGTGGAGGTGGTACGCAGGGAGCGCATGTCCCCCTCCTGGCGCAGCCTGTCCGGATCTATCACCTGGATCCAGGCCAGCCGCAGGATCAGGCCGGCAAACGCAATCCCGATGAAAAACACCAGAGTGCGAAAGCGCCACGGGTAGAGTGACGGAGCTTTCGCCTTGGCTTTGTCCTTTGCCGGAGCCTTGGTGGCGGCCTTGCGTGTCATGGTTGTGTAATTACCTTCTCGGTGGTCACCAGCGGGCGAGCCATCTGCAATTTATCCATGGCCAGACTCGCGATACGGGAGTGTTCGGCCAGGGTACCCTGCTCCAGCAGCAGGTGCCGCCACTCGATGTTGAGCCTGTCCTCTTCCGCCATCAGGTCATTCTGCTTGGCCGTCAGCCCGCGAGTCATGTTGGTCACCAGGATCACCGCAAAGGCGGTGATCAGCACGGCCAGGGTCAGCACGACCTGCAGCTTGTGACGCCAGAGATCACCGATGATCTCCCTGGCCAGATGAATGCGTACCTCGCTCATGACTCAATCCGCCAGACGCTGGGCGACTCGCAGCACCGAGCTGCGGGATCGAGTGTTTTCGGTGACTTCATGTTCGGAAGGTTTGAGCGCCTTGCCGACCGACTTCAACTTGCGGCCACCGGCCAGCTGCGCCTCGGTCAACGGGATGCCATGGGGCACTTCCGGCCCCTTCTCGTGCTTGCGGATGAAGTGCTTGACCAGACGGTCTTCCAGGGAGTGGAAGCTGATGACGGAGAGGCGGCCATCGGTCGCCAGCGCCTGCAGGGCACCGTTCAGCGCGGTTTCGATCTCGTCCAGCTCGCTGTTGATATAGATGCGGATGGCCTGGAAGCTGCGGGTCGCCGCATGCTTGCCCTTCTCCTTGCTCGGGTTGACCCGGGCAATCATCTCCGCCAGCTGGCGGGTGCGCACATAGGGTTCGGTGACGCGGTCATGGACGATGGCGCGGGCAATCTTCTTGGCGAAACGCTCCTCGCCGAAGGTCTTCAGCACCCAGGCGATGTCATCCACGTCGGCGCGAGCCAGCCACTCGGCCGCGCTCTGGCCCGTGGTCGGGTCCATCCTCATGTCGAGGGGACCGTCTTTCATGAAGCTGAAGCCGCGCTCGGCGTCGTCGAGCTGGGGAGAAGAGACGCCCAGATCCAGCAGGAAGCCGTCGACCTTGCCGAGCAAACCGCGATCGCTCAGGTAAGTGGTGATGCCGGAGAAGGGGCCGTGCACTATCTCGAAGCGGGGATCCTGGATCTTGGCCGCCTCGGCTATGGCCTGGGGATCCCGGTCGATGGCGATCAGACGGCCGTTCGGGCCCAGATGCTGGAGAATGAGACGAGAGTGACCACCCCGGCCAAAGGTACCGTCGACGTAGATACCGTCCGGCTTGATGGCCAGCCCTTCGACGGCTTCGTGCAACAGCACTGTGATGTGTTCAGCGGCTTGGGTCATTTATAAAGAAAAATCCTGTAGTCGTGGTGAACTTGCCCAGTCGTCCTCGGGCAGGCCCAGGATGTCGTCATTGATCTGTTGTTGCCAGCGGGCTTCATCCCACAACTCAAACTTGTTGAGCTGGCCCACCAGCATGATCTTCTTGTCCAGCCCGGCGTGGCTACGCAGTGGCTGGCTCAGCAGCAGACGGCCATTGCCGTCCAGTTCGCACTCGGTAGCGTGTCCGAGCAGCATGCGCTGCAGGCGGCGTTCCGCCGGATTGGTACTGGAAAGGGTCTTGAGCTTGCGCTCGATCTCTTCCCATTCACTCAGGGGGTAAAGCAGCAGACAGGGATGGGCTATGTCGATGGTGCAGACCAGCTGGCCGTCGCGCTCGGAGCGCAGCCAATCTCGATATTTGGTCGGAATCGCCAGTCGCCCTTTGCTGTCCAGGCTGATGGCGTGAGCGCCACGCAACAAATTGCAGTCCCCGAAGGTGAGTTATGGAGGCAAATTGCCCAATAAAACCACTTTGATCCACTTTTCTCCACCATGAAGTTTAAGGACGAGCAGGGGGCTTTTCAAGCAAGGATCTCGGGCATGGGGAACATATTGACGCAGCGCGGGGAGGCTACAGATTAAATGAGTTGATTTTCCACAAGTTATTTGTGTTAACGGCCATAGGTTTAATTGCGAACATTTTTAAAATGAACAATGTGAAAGAAGTAACACATGCTGGAGTCTCCCCTCTTTTTACACAGTAATGCATGACAACTGTATGCAAACAAAAAAACAACAAATTGATTTTTAAGATATTTTTATGATTCTGCTCTATGTCGGCCAGCATCTCCATCCGATCTTTTGCTATTTTCTGCCGCTATAAAAAAGAGCCTCGCGATAAATCGCAAGGCTCTTCAGGAATAGGTCGGAGTCGGCCTGTAAGCCGGGTTCTGTACCGGGTTGCCCCGGGTAGCAATCATTCCTCTAGGCCAGCAATCGCTCACTGGCTCAAGCAACCTACCCGCCCCCAACGCGGGCCGCGCCAATAGGGGCCTATTTGGTCTTGCTTCGGGTGGAGTTTACCGTGCCACGAACTGTTGCCAGTCGCGCGGTGCGCTCTTACCGCACCCTTTCACCCTTACCTGATCCCTTGCGGGCCATCGGCGGTTTGCTCTCTGTTGCACTGGTCGTAGGCTCGCGCCTCCCAGGCGTTACCTGGCACCCTGCCCTATGAAGCCCGGACTTTCCTCCCCTCCGCCCGTCTGTCCCGAGGGACACAACGACGAAGCAGCGATTGCCCAGCCGACTCCGAGGCGCGGATTATAGCCTCGTGACACAGTGGGGTAAACCGGCAATTCCCCTTTACGGCAATTAATAGTGCTCGAGGCCGTACTTGTAGAGGGCATTCTTCTTCACGCCGTGGATCTCGGCGGTGAGGGCGGCCGCTTTTTTCAGCGGCAGCTCCGCCACCAGCAGCCCCAAAGTGCGGATCGCCTCGGCGGGCAGCTCTTCATCCACCTTGCTGGCACCGGCGACCACCAGCACGATCTCGCCACGGCAGCGATTATCGTCTTCCCCAAGCCAGGTCAGCATCTCGGAGGCAGGCAGACCGTGGATGGATTCGAAGGTCTTGGTCAGCTCGCGGCACACCACCACCTGGCGTTCACCGAGAATGCGAGCGATGGCCTCCACCGTATCCTGCACCCGCCGCGGCGACTCGTAGAACACCAGGGAGCGGGTATCTTCGATGACGGCCTGCAGCCGATCGTCGCGGCCCTTGGCTTTCGCCGGCAGAAATCCTTCGAAGGAAAAACGATCTGTGGGCAGACCGGCGGCAGAGAGTGCCGTGATGGCGGCACAAGGGCCCGGCAGCGGCACCACCTTGACCCCGGCCTCGCGACAGCGGGTGACCAGGTGATAGCCGGGGTCGCTGATGAGCGGGGTGCCCGCATCCGAGACCAGGGCGACGCTCTTGCCCTCCTTGATCCGGCCGATCAGCACATCCGCCTTCTGCTGTTCGTTGTGATCGTGCAGGGCGAAGGTCGGCACCGAGATCTGGTAGTGGCTGAGCAGGATGCCGGAGTGCCGGGTATCTTCGGCGGCCACCAGATCGACGCTGCGTAAAATGTCCAATGCACGCTGGGTGATATCCGCCAGATTACCGATGGGAGTGGGGACTATATACAGGGTTGGGGTGTCACTCATGGGATCTCCGAGTGTCCCGACAATTGTGTCGCCATATTGGCCCGTTTACACTATGGAGAACTTCAACACTGGTCGGGGAATGAACTTGAACCGGGTTACAAAGCAGCTAAGTGTATCACGACTCTTCGGCATCATACTCGCGGCAGTACTGCTCGCCGCCTGTGCGTCGGAGCCCAACCCATCTTCCGCGGAGCCCGGCATGCCGTCGGCGTTCTCGGATCTGACCAAGAATGCCCAGTGGTATCTGGAGCAGGTGGATCCCGCCAAACCGGCTGAAGCCTTCACCTGGCAGGTGATGGCGGCGCGCAGCTATCTGGCGCTCGGCCAGGCCAAACCGGCCGCCGCCCTGTATCAACAGTTGCAGAAGCAGGCCGGCAACCCGGTGCAGCAGGCACAACTGCAACTGCTGCAGGCGCACCTCCTGCTGGCCCAGGGCAATGCCAATCAGGCCCTGATCCTGCTGGAAGGCAAGCCGGAAGTGGCCCTCGATGCCGATACCCAGAAGGATTGGTACCGCCAGCGGGTGGTGCTGCAACTGGACATCAACAACAAGTTTGGTGCGGCCAAGTCGCTGATCCTGCTGGAGCCTTACCTGGCCAAGAATGAGCTGGCCACCAACCACCAGCAGATCTGGTCCCTGCTCAAAAGCATGACCCCCTCCACCCTGCAGGCGCTGGAAGAGGCACCGGCCCCCGACGTGACCACCGGCTGGCTGCGACTGGCGGCACTGGTGAACGAGTTCGGCGCCCAGCCGAGTCAACTCGCCCGCCAGCTGGCTGGCTGGAAGCAGAGCTTCCCGAACCATCCGGCCCAGACTGACATGCCGGCTGGTCTCGGGGATCTCGCCATCACGGACACAGGTGCACTGCAGCAGGTCGCCGTCTTCCTGCCCCTCTCCGGCAACCTGGAGGCGCAAGGCGCCGCCATCCGCAACGGCATGCTGATGTCCTACAAGGAGAATCAGGGGCAATTCACCCTGAACTTCTATGACACTCAGGGCAAGGCGATGGGGGATCTCTACAAGCAGGCGATCCAGGAGGGGGCCAACATGATCATAGGCCCGCTGCTCAAAGACCAGGTCGAGGAGCTGCTCAAGGCCAGCCCGACAGTGCCGGTGCTGGCGCTCAACGAGCTGGACAAGCCGATCATCAACGACAACACCTTCTACTTTTCTCTCTCCGCCGCCGCCGATGCGAGCCAGGCCGCCCAGTACCTCTATGGTCAGGGTTACCGCAAGCCGCTGCTGATCGCGGCGCAAGGCCGGATTGGCTACAGCAGCATCAAGGCGTTCGAGCAGGCCTGGGCCGGCGTCAGCCAGGAGAAGCCCGTGGTCGCCACCTTCGGGGCGCGCAACGAGGTGCAGGGCATGGTCAAGAATGCCTTGAGCGGTCGTTCCACCGCCCGGGCCGGGGAGATAGTGCAGCTCTCTGATGCGGCGCCGCGCAGCATAGATGCCGTCTATGTGGTGGCCAACAGCCTGGAGACCCGGATGATCAAGCCCTATGTGGACATCTCGGTCAATCCCATGGGCAGCTTGCCCATCTACAGCAGCTCGCGAGGCTATGACAGCGGGGCGACCGAGGTGGCTTCCGAACTCAACGGCATGCACATCTCCGACATGCCGCTGCTGCTCGGAGGCTATGAGCAACAACGGGAGCAGATAGCCCTGCTCTGGCCACAGACCCAGGGTGACCTGCTGCGCCTGTTTGCCCTCGGCTACGATGCGGTCAGTCTAGCCGGCAACCTGCCGCAGATGCGCAAGCTCAATGCCATGCAGCAACCGGGCATGAGCGGCCAACTGAGCGTGGATCCCCAGGGCAACATAGTGCGCATGCTGGACTGGGCCACCTACCAGAATGGCAAGCTGGTCAGCGACAGCGCCGTGCCCCAGCTGGAGGAGACCACCCATGAAGAGGCTACTGGCACAACTGCACCAGCAGTGGTTGAACCTGTTGCCGTCGGCAGCGACGAGCAAGGGACAGCACTTTGAGCAAGTAGCGGAACGCTGGTTGCAGGCCCGCGGCCTGCAACCCGTGACCCGCAACTACCGCTGCCGTGGTGGTGAAATAGATCTGATCATGCGCCAGGGGGATACCCTGGTGTTTGTCGAGGTCAGATATCGCGCTCGGGCCAGCCATGGCGGAGCCGCCAGCTCGGTCACCCGGCGCAAGCAGCACAAGATCGTGCTGGCCGCGCGCCACTATTTCAAGCAACATGCCATCAACGAGGCCAGCCAGGCCTGCCGATTCGATGTGATCGCGTTCGAGGGCGACCAGCCAGACTGGATCCAGAACGCATTTTAAGAGGACCCCATGACTGATCCCATCAAAGAGAATTACACCGAAAGCATCCAGACCAAGATAGCCGCCGCCGAGGCGCTGCCGGACGCCATCCACACCGCGGCCCAGATGCTGACCATCTGCCTGCTCAATGGCCACAAGGTCATGGCATGCGGCAATGGCCCCTCCTCGGCCCTGGCACAGCTGTTCATCTCCGAACTGGTCAACTGCTACGAGACGCCACGCCCCTCCCTGCCCGGCCTGGCTCTGACACCCGACATGGCCACCATCAGCGCCATCGCCACCGATCACGGCTTCGAAGAGGTCTATGCCAAGCAGATCAGGGCTCTGGGCCAGCCCGGCGACATCCTGGTGGTGCTCACCACCACGGGCAACAGCCGCAGCCTGATCAAGGCTGCCGAGGCGGCGCTCTCCCGCGACATGACCATCATAGTGCTCGGGGGGGGCGACGGTGGCGAGATAGCCGGCCTGCTCGGGCCCAACGATGTGGAGATCCGCGTGCCATCCGCCCGCCGTCCTCGCATTCTGGAAGTGAATCTGTTGACCCTGCACTGCCTCTGTGATCTCATCGACCAGACACTTTTCCCGCAACAGGAAGATTGAAACCATGAAGAAGCCTATTCTCGCACTCGCCCTGCTGACCGGCGCCCTGCTGCTGCAGGGCTGTGCCGCCGTGGTTGTCGGTGGCGCAGCCGGTACCGCCAAGGCGACCGGGGATCGTCGCACCCTGGGCGCCCAGTGGGACGATCAGACCATAGAGCTGAAAGCGGCCAATCTGCTGGCCGACAACAAGTCGCTGAGCGCTTCCAGCAAGATCAGCGTCTACAGCAACAACGGCCGCGTCTTGCTGGTCGGTCAGACACCGTCTGACGCCTACAAGCAGGAAGCGGGCAAGATTGTGGGCCGGATCGAAGGGGTTCGTCATGTCTACAATGAGCTGCGTCTCGGCAAGCCGGTGAGCATTGGGGTACGCAGCAACGATACCTGGATCACCTCCAAGGTACGGGCCGACATGCTGGGCACCAAAAACTTCGACAGCACCAAGGTCAAGGTGGTCACCGAGAACAGCGAGGTGTTTCTCATCGGCCTGGTGACCCGTCAGGAAGGGGATCAGGCAGTGGAGATCGCCCGCCACGTCAGCGGGGTCAAGCAGGTGATCAAGGCCTTTGAATTTGCCCAGAACTAAGCGGGTGATAATGAGATAAAAAAACGCAGCCAGTCGGCTGCGTTTTTTATTTGATGACTTTCAGGGTCGGACGACCCGTCGGGCGCGGTGGCTCCGGCTCGGGTTCTACCGGCGCCTCGGTCTGCTCCAGCCAGAGATCGTAGCCCGGCTCAGGCGGGAACAGGGTTCCCACACCGTTTTCCCTGGCATGAATGGCCAATATGGCCGCCATGGGAATATAGACCTGCTGTGACACGCCGCCGAAGCGGGCGCTGAAGCTGACGGCATCATTATCCATGTGGAACTGGCCCACGGCCCGAGGCGCTATGTTCAGGACAATCTGCCCATCCTGCACAAACTGCATCGGCACCATCACATGGGGGATATTGGCATTGACCACCAGATGCGGGGTCAAGTCGTTATCCAGCAACCAGTCAAAAAACGCCCGCAACAGATAGGGGCGACTGGGTGTCATGGTCGGTTCCATACTACTCATACGCTGGCACGGATCTCGCGTTCAGCCTCGGTCAGGGAGGCCTGGAAGGATTCACGTTCGAACAGGCGGACCATGTAAGCCTTCAGCTCTTTGGCACCACGACCGGTGAAGTCGATGCCCAGGCTCGGCAGACGCCACAGCAGCGGAGCCATGTAGCAGTCAACCAGACCGAACTCTTCGCTCATGAAGTAAGGCATCTCGCCAAAGATAGGGGCGATGGCCAGCAGGTTGTCACGCAGCTCGGCACGGGCGGCTTCGGTATCGGTGCCCGCCATGATCTTGTCGGCCAGGGAGTACCAGTCCAGCTCGATGCGATGCATCATCAGACGGCTGTTGCCGCGAGCCACCGGATAGACAGGCATCAGGGGCGGGTGCGGGAAGCGCTCGTCCAGATACTCCATGATGATGCGCGAGGTGTACAATGCCAGCTCGCGATCCACCAGAGTCGGCACAGTGTTGTACGGGTTCAGCTCGGCCAGCTCGTCCGGCAGGTTGCTCGGGTCAACCTGGCAGATATCCACGCTAACACCCTTCTCCGCCAGGACAATGCGCACCTGATGGCTGAACATATCGTTGGCACCGGAAAACAGCGTCATTACCGAACGCTTATTGGCAGCTACAGCCATTGAACCCTCCCGTCATTAAAAAGCAGAAACGGCAATGAAGCATCTTGATCTTCATTGCCGTGCGTCATGTTACTCCGATCTGGTCGCTTAGTGAACGTCGCGCCAGAATTCCTTCTTCAACAGCACAGTGAAGATGAAGAAGATTGCGATGAAACCGAGCACCCAGAAGCCCATGCGTTCGCGCTCCTGCTGCACCGGCTCAGCCGAGTAGACCAAGAAGTTTACCAGATCCAGTACCGTCTGATCATATTCTTCGTTGTTCATTTCACCATTGCCGTCGGATTTGATGCTGACGACTTGCTGCACCGGCTGTCCATCGACCTCGTGAGTTCCGAATTCGGCACGGGGTGTCCCCTGCAGCGGTTCCAGCACATGGGGCATGCCCACGGACGGGAAGACCGCATTGTTCACCCCGAACGGACGGGTTTCGTCCACATAGAAGGCACGCAGATAGGTGTAAATCCAGTCGGCGCCCCGCACCCTGGCCACCAGGGTCAGGTCCGGTGGCGGTGCCCCGAACCAGCGCGCCGCATCCTTCTCGGACATGGCGCTCTTCATCAGATCGCCAATCTTGGCACCGGTGAAGACCAGGTTCTCCCTCATCAGCTCTTCCGGAATGCCGATGTCGGCGGCCACCCGGTTATAACGCTGGTATTGGGTGGAGTGACAGCCGGCACAGTAGTTCATGAAGGTCGCAGCCCCCCGTTGCAGGGATGCCTTGTCACTCAGGTCGTACTCTGCCTTGTCGAGGGGGAAACCACTGCCAGCCGCCAGTACAAGGCTGGGCAGCAGGGTCAGCACTGCAAAAATTATTCTTTTCATTTGAATGTCACCCTCTCCGGCAGCGGCTTGGTGCTCTCATTCTTGCTGTAGAAGAACAACAGGACGAAGAACCCGAAATACCCCAGTGAACAGATCTGTGCGAGCAGGGTCAGCGTCGGCGTCGATGGCAGTACGCCCAGCACACCCAGGATGACGAAGCAGACCACAAACTGGGCGATATTCAGCTTGTGCAGGGTGCTGCGGTAGCGCACCGAACGCACCTTGCAACGATCCAGCCAGGGCAGCAGGAAGAGCACGACTATGGAGAGCCCCATCATGATGACCCCCAGCAGCTTGTCCGGCACAGCGCGCAAGATGGCGTAGAAGGGAGTGAAGTACCAGACCGGGGCTATGTGCTCCGGGGTCTTCAGACCGTTCGCCACCTCGAAGTTCGGCTTCTCGAGGAAGTAGCCCCACATATCCGGCTTGAAGAAGATGATGGCGCAGAACAGGAACAGGAAGCCCGCCACACCTATCATGTCCTTGACAGTGAAGTAAGGGTGGAACGCCACCGCATCCAGCGGCCAGCCTTTCTCATCCTTGTGCTTCTTGATGTCGATCCCATCCGGGTTGTTGGAGCCGACTTCGTGCAGCGCCAGGATGTGCATGGCCACCAGCATCACCAGCACCAGCGGCAGCGCGATGACGTGCAGCGCGAAGAAGCGGTTCAGGGTAGCCCCAGAGATGACATAGTCACCCCGGATCCACAGGGTCAGATCGTCGCCTATGACCGGAATGGCGCCAAACAGCGAGATGATGACCTGGGCCCCCCAGAACGACATCTGTCCCCAGGGTAGCAGGTAACCCATGAAGGCTTCGGCCATCAACACCAGGAAGATCAGCATGCCGAAGATCCACAGCAGCTCGCGCGGCTTCTGATAGGAGCCGTAGATCATGCCGCGAAACATGTGCAGATAGACCACAACGAAGAAGGCGGAGGCGCCGGTGGAGTGCATGTAGCGCAACAGCCAGCCGTAGTCCACGTCCCGCATTATGTATTCCACGGAGGCAAAAGCTCCCTCCGCCGAGGGGTTGTAGTTCATGGTGAGCCAGATGCCGGTGATGATCTGGTTGACCAGCACCAACATGGCAAGGGAACCGAAGAAGTACCAGAAGTTCAGGTTCTTGGGAGCCGGATACTTGGCCATGTGGTCGTTGTACATGGCCGTGAGCGGGAAACGATCGTCAATCCAGCCCATGAGTTTGGCAAACATGGTCAGGCCTCCTTGCCATCGGCACCGACCAGAATGGTGGTGTCGCTAAGAAATTGGTATGGCGGAATGACCAGGTTCAGCGGTGCGGGCACGCCCTGGAACACTCGACCGGCCATGTCGAACTTGGAACCATGGCATGGGCAGAAGAAGCCGGAGGTCACCCCTTGCACCTGCTCGCCGAAGCTGTCCGGCAGGTAGGAGGGGGAGCAACCCAGATGGGTACAGATACCGACCGCCACGAAGATCTCCGGCTTGATGGATCTGTAGCCGTTGTGGGCATAGTCCGGCTGCTGTGGCTCATCGGAGGCGGGATCGCGCAGTTTGTCATCGTGCGTGGCCAGGGCATCCAGGGTCTGCTTGGTGCGCTTCACCACCCAGACCGGCTTGCCGCGCCACTCGACGCGGATCAGCTGACCCGGCTCCAACTTGCTGATATCCACCTCTACCGGTGCCCCGGCCGCTTTGGCTTTGGCACTCGGATTCCATGACTTTATAAACGGCACTGCGGTAAAAGCAGCTCCTACTCCGCCAACGGCAACCGTTGACCAGGTAAGAAATCTGCGGCGACCGGTATCAACTGGCGCATTGCTCATCCAAAAACTCTCCCATGTGGACTCCGCTCATTCTTATAGTGTCCCCGTTTCCTATCTCCTCTCCCTCTGACAACTGCGGCGGAAGCGGAGTGGCAATTGACACAGAAAGACCATGGAAATTTTAAAGAAAAGATAACAATTTGACAAGAAAGAGAAGCGATGGGCAAAAACAATAAATACACAAATTTTTGTCTTTTGTGACGTATGGTTAGCATTGGCGCAGGTAATATTACCAATAAAAAAAGCCTGGCACATGGCCAGGCTTTTTTGACACTCGTGAGAGTGCGTACCAAAAGCGAATTAACGCTTGGAGTACTGCGGACGCTTACGCGCTTTGTGCAGACCGACTTTCTTACGCTCAACCTTACGGGCATCGCGAGTAACAAAGCCTGCTTTACGCAGTTCGGAACGCAGGGTCTCGTCGTACTGCATCAGAGCACGAGTGATACCGTGGCGGATCGCACCAGCTTGACCGGAGATGCCACCACCGTTAACGGTGATGTACAGATCCAGTTTCTCGGTCATCTCAACCAGTTCCAGCGGCTGACGAACTACCATGCGGGCAGTCGGACGGCCGAAGTATTGCTCCAGGGAGCGCTGGTTGATTACGATTTTACCGCTACCCGCTTTGATAAAGACGCGAGCAGTGGAGCTTTTGCGACGGCCGGTACCGTAGTATTGATTTTCTGCCATGTTGCCAGTTCCCGTTAGATATCCAGTACTTGAGGTTGCTGAGCAGCATGAGCGTGCTCTGCGCCTGCGTAAACTTTCAGCTTACGGAACATGGCACGGCCCAGCGGACCCTTCGGCAGCATGCCCTTGACGGCAGCTTCGATTACCATTTCCGGCTTGCGCTGAATCAGCTTGTCAAAGCTGATGGACTTGATACCACCCGGGAAACCGGAGTGAGCGTGGTACATTTTGTCGGTAAATTTCTTACCGGTTACGTGTACCTTCTCAGCGTTTACAACGATGATGTAATCACCGGTGTCAACGTGCGGAGTGTATTCAGCTTTGTGCTTACCACGCAGACGAGCAGCGATCTCGGTTGCGATACGACCCAGAGTTTTACCTTCTGCGTCCACAATGTACCAGTCACGTTTTACGGTTTCTGGCTTGGCAACGAAAGTTTTCATTAAGTTAAACCCAATTACCTGTTACAGACCCAATTGCTTATGGGGGCTCTCCCACAAACAACAAACGATGGCCTACCTGTACCCCTTCGAATACAAGTAAAGCTTAAAGTGTTGCTGTCTTATCGACAGCTGTAACGTGGGCCGGGCGATTATAAGTGAAGTTGCCTTAAATATCACCTGCTAATTTCACTGCCATGAAGCTAGCAAATGTCGCCCGGCCCTACCTGCCGCAGATGCCCATCCGACTGGCAGGCGCGGTATTGTGACTAAGGAAGGTGCACTCTGGCAAGGTATTCGTGCGATTGCATTTCCTGGAGCCGTGAAAGACAGCGCTTGAATTCGAAATTCAGCAGACCATCGCCGTAGAGCGCGGTCATGGGCACCGCCGCCGACAGAATGAGTTTGACGTGCCGCTCATAGAACTCGTCCACCATGGCGATGAAACGGCGGGCCGCATCGTCCGTGCCTGTGCCCATGGGCTGCACATTGGCCAGCAGCACTGTGTGAAACTCCCGGGCCAGCTCTATGTAGTCCCCCTGGGATCGCGGGGTGCAGCAGAGCTGCTCGAACTCCATATAAAGTACCCCTTCCCCCACGCCCAGCGCGCTCAGCTGGCGATGGTTGATCTCCAGGGTCGTGGCCGTGATCTGCTCCAGCCCGGTCAGTTGCCCGAAATAGCGGTCCAGGTTGGATTTTGCCTGCTGATCCAGCGGGAAGTGATAGATTTCCGCCTGCTCCAGGGTACGCAGCCGGTAATCGACGCCACCATCCACATTGAGCACCTCGCAGTGGCGCTCGATCAATTCGATGGCCGGCAGGAAGCGGGCTCGCTGCAGCCCATTGCGATAGAGATCCCTGGGTGGGATGTTGGAAGTGGCCACCAGCACCACCCCATGACCGAACAGCTCCTGGAACAATGTACCCAGCAGCATGGCATCCGTGATGTCGGAGACGAAAAACTCGTCAAAGCAGATGATGTCTGTCTCGCTGGCGAGCTTGCTGGCGATCAGCTTGAGCGGATCGGCCTGACCGGTCAGCCCCTTGAGTTCATCGTGCACCCGATGCATGAAGCGGTGGAAGTGGACGCGCAGTTTGCGCTCCCCCGGCAGGCTGTCGAAAAAAGTATCCATCAGCCAGGTCTTGCCTCTGCCCACTCCGCCCCACATATAGAGACCCAGGATGGGCTCGCGGGTTTTCGGCTTTTGCAGCCAGCCCAGCAGGCCACGGGATCTGGTCGGAGTCGGGCTGGCGCACAAATCCTGATAGAGTCGCTCCAGGCGGGTCACGGCCATCGCCTGGGCCGGGTCGGCCAAAAAGCCGGGACGCTGCAAATCCTGCTGGTATTTTTGCTGCGGGGTCATCCTGTAAACCGCCTCCAAGTCCCTGAATGAGGGACAAAATGGTATCACGCTCTCGGGGTGCACGGTATAGTGCCAACGAGGCATCGCGGTCAATCCGGCCGCCTCAAACTCATCGATTTAGCTGTAACAAGGAGCTTCTATGACTCTGTTAAACGGGATCCTGCTGGCGGTAGCCGCCCTGATCATCGGCGTGTTGATCGGCCGTTTCACTGTCCGCAGCCGGGATGCCGGGCGCCTGGAACAGGAGCTGAAAAAGGCTCACAAGGAGCTGGAAAGCTACCAGGGCCAGATCACCACCCACTTCGCCGACAGCGCCGCCCTGATGGAGCAGTTGGCCGATCAATACCAGACCCTCTATCGCCACATGGCCGAGCAGAGCAAGTTCCTCGCCAAGGCGCAGGAGCCCTTGTTCCGCGAACCTCAGGTGGAAGAAGCAAACGCTGACTCCGCCAACGAGGAGCCGGGTCAGCCGCCCCGTGACTACGCCGGTGCGTCCGGCCTGCTCAAGCAGCCCGGTTAGCCTCTGGTGGAACTAATTACGCCTTATCGTGGTCAGACCTTGACGATTGCACTGCAACTTTTTCTGGGAGCTGTTTCTCATATGCGTAAATCTCTTTCTGTATTCAGTGTGTTAGCCCTCAGTGTCGGTATCGCCCTGTCCGCAGCACCGGCACAAGCCGCCCTGCCCCTGATGGGCAACAACAGCCAGGAGATGCCGAGCCTGGCCCCCGTGCTCGAGCAGGTGACCCCTGCCGTGGTCAATATCTCCGTCTCTGGCAAGAAGATCACCCGCCAGCGCCTGCCGGAACAATTCCGCTTCTTCTTCGGCCCCAACATGCCCGATGAGCAGGTGAGCGAGCAGCCCTTCCAGGCACTCGGTTCCGGCGTCATCATCGATGCCAAGAAGGGCTACGTGATCACCAACGCCCACGTGGTCCACGAGGCGGACGAGATCAAGGTCAACCTGAAAGACGGTCGCGAATACGCGGCCAAGAAGATAGGTGAAGACAAGCAGTCCGACATCGCCCTGCTGCAAATCAAGGCGGAGGACCTGGTGCAGATCAAGTTCGCCGACTCGGACGAGCTGCGGGTCGGTGACTATGCCCTGGCCATCGGCAACCCCTTCGGCCTGGGTCAGACCGTCACCTCGGGTATCGTCAGCGCCCTGGGTCGCAGCGGCCTCAACATCGAGAACCTGGAGAACTTCATCCAGACCGATGCGGCCATCAACTCGGGCAACTCGGGTGGTGCCCTGCTCAACCTGCGTGGGGAGCTGATCGGCATCAACACCGCCATCCTGGGCCCGAACGGCGGCAACATCGGCATCGGCTTCGCCATTCCCTCCAACATGGTGCGCGACCTGTCCGAGCAGATCGTGAAATACGGTGAAGTGCGCCGTGGCCAGTTGGGGATCACCGGCACAGAGCTGACCACGGATATCGCCAAGTCCTTCGGCTACAACAAGAAGGATGGTGCCTTCGTCAACCAGGTCATGCCTGACTCCGCCGCCGCCAAGGCGGGCATCAAGGCCGGTGACATCATCATCAGCATAGATGGCAAGCCCATCCGCTCGTTCGGTGAACTGCGCGCCAAGATCGCCACCATGGGCGCCGACAAGCAGGTTGCACTCGGCCTCATCCGTGATGGCAAGGAGCAGACCGTCAAGGTCACCCTGAAGAAGGCCGATGACAGCGAGATCCTCGCCAGCGCCCTGCACCCGGCACTGGAAGGGGCCAAGCTCAGCACCACCACGGATCCGGTGACCGGCGTGGCTGTGGCCGACATAGATCCGCGCTCCCCTGCCGCCGCCGCCGGTCTGCAGAAGGGCGACATCATCATCGGGGTCAACCGTCTGCGCATCAACTCCATGGATGAGCTGACCAAGGCCTTGAAGAACAAGCCGGAAGTCCTGGCGCTGAACATACAGCGCGGCGACTCCTCGCTCTATTTGGTGATCCGTTAAGTCCCTCACACCCGCGGCAACCGCCGCGGGTGATTTTTATCCACCGATAATGTTATTCTCTGCGCGCAGCATGTACGGACGAGAATGACATGAAAATCCCACCTTTGATCAGTTACTTGGGCAAGTCTGTCGGCTTTGGCCTCACCGTGGCTGCGCTCCTGTTGCTGCTGTTTCCCAGTTTTCGGGGCGGCGCCCCCCTGCCGGGTCTCATCACCAATGCCCGCGAACTGAGTTTCTCCTATGCCGCCCACCGCGCCGGCCCTGCCGTCGTCAACATCTACACCCGCAGTTTCGCCGGCAATCGCGGCGAGAAGGTGGAGCTGAGGCCACAGGGGCTGGGCTCAGGGGTCATCATGAACCAGCGCGGCCATGTACTGACCAACTACCACGTCATCGCCGATGCGGACCAGATCATAGTCGCGCTGCAGGATGGCCGGGTATTCAGCGCCGAGCTGGTCGGCACCGACAAGCTGACCGATCTCGCCGTGCTTTACATAGAGTCGGACAACCTGCCGGTGATCCCGCAGGATCCCGAGCGCCTGCCCGACGTAGGCGACGTGGTCCTCGCCATCGGCAACCCCTACAACGTCGGCCAGACCATCACCCAGGGCATCATCAGTGCCACCGGCCGCATCGGTCTCTCCAGCATGGGGCCGGACAGCAACGGCCGGCAGGACCTGCTGCAGACAGATGCCGCCATCAACGAGGGCAACTCGGGAGGCGCTCTGGTCAATGGCCGTGGCGACCTGGTGGGCATCAACACCGCCGCCTACCACCTCAACGGCAATCAGGAGAGCTACGGCATCAGCTTCGCCATCCCCTACAAGCTCGCCAAGCGGATCATGGACGAGCTGATCGCCAATGGCCGGGTCATTCGCGGCTACCTCGGCATCTCCAGCGTCGAGATCAACCCCATAGTGGCGCGCATGATGAATCTCGGGGATCTGCAGGGTCTGGTGGTAGAGAGCCTGGATCCCGATGGGCCCGCCACCAAGGCCGGCCTCAGGCGCGGGGATGTGCTGCTCAAGATCAACGGCGAGGCCATCAGCGGCGTGCGCCCCGTGATGGACAAGATCGTCGAGAGCCGCCCCGGCACCAAACTGCGCATCTCGGTGATCCGCAATGGCAAGCCCCTTGACGTCGACGTCATCATAGAGGAAGACGTGCGCTACCAGAATCTGCCCACCAGCAGCGCATCACCCGCCAGCTGACGGCAAGGAAGCCAACAAAGGGGCCATCAGGGCCCCTTTTTCGTGCCTCCCCCTCAGCCCCCCCTTCCCTGACGTGAGATGACTCACAGTTTCCACCAGCGCCCGACCGGGCGGCTGTGGGGTGAAACTGTGGTCCCGCTCACACAGCGCCGGGGCTAATCCCTCCTTTTCCGCCTGGCTGCCACAAATTCAGCCTCTTTCGGGGCTTATTGCCCGGGATTTCCATTTCGAATCGGAAAAACAGTGCCTCCTCCCGCCCTCTTCCCCGCCTTAAGGTAATCCCATCCTTTCTGCCAGCCTTGGAGAGCAGACCTTGACTACCGACACTCATGACACCGCCCTGACCCCGAACAGCCCGGCGTTGCTGCGCAAGACAGATCTCACTCTGGCGCGCATCCACAGCCTGCTGGCGGATCAGGGCATCATCCCCAACGAGGTGCAGAAGCAAATGCTCGCCTCCCACGTCAAGGCCATGGTGTGGCGCTCCCACAGCGGTGAAGCCCTGCCCGAGGTCGACCTCGGCCTGTTCGAGGAGATCTCCCCCCTCTCCCTGCGCCTCGCCGAACAGGTGGTCGGCTGGCTGGACAGGCTGGCCTATGAAGAGGCCCACCTCTTGTCCGTCCATTTCGAAGTTGCCAAAGAAAATGAACTCAGCTCAGTCAAAGGAGAAATCTAAATGTCAGCCATCAAACTCGTGATTGGAGATCGTCTCGGCAAGGGTCAGAAGGTGGGAGCAGGGGCCGAAGCCGCCGGCGCCAGCGTGACCGTCATCCCCGGCATGGCCGCCGACATGAAGCTCGGTGATGTGATGAACAAGGAGCAGGCGGATCTCGGCATCTCCTTCTGCGGCAGCGGCGGCGCCGGCGCCATCACCGCCCAGACCAAGTACGGCTACAAGTGTCGCTACGGCATGCGCTCCGTCGAGGAGGGGGTGACCGCCATCAACGAAGGCTGCGTGGTACTGGGCTTCGGCTTCATGGACAAGGAAGAGCTGGGCCAGAAGCTGGTCGAGGCTTTCGCCAAGAAACACGGACGCGCCTGATGAAAGAGGACTTCACCACCCAGGTCATGGTCAACGGCAAGGGGGCGACCCGCCAGCAGGCGTTTGCCGCCGCCCTCGGTCAGGTGCAATCCAGCCTGCTCAAGGACAACCCCAGGGTGATGCTGCGCATCGAGCCACTCGAGGTCAGGGTCATCAAGGCCGAGGAGTCGGTGCGGGTGGAGAAGTTCCTGTTCTTCTTCCTGCCGCGCCAGCGCCGCGAGTTCAGGGTCCAGCTGGAGATCAGGGTCAAGGTCAGCAGCCTGGATGTCGACAAGGTGGATTTCACCAGGGCGTAACCCCACAACCAAAAGGACATGTTGGATGTTTCTAATCATTTTGATGAAGTCACTCATCATCGGCGGCCTGGTGGGCGTCGGCGTGGGAGCCGGTGCGGCGCGGATGTTCCACGCCCCGACCGTACAGGGCATGGGTGCCTTCCGCACCCTGGGTGAGCTCAACTCCTGCGAAGGGGATCCCGCCTCCCACTTCTCGTTCGGTCTTGGCTTCTTCTTCAACGCCTGGGCCTCCACGGTCGCGGCGGGCGCCTTCACCCAGGACGTGGATCACCGCATCATCCCGCACTGGGCCACGGCGGCACTGCTGTTCAAGAACCGGGATCTCGCCACTACCTTGCACGATCCGAAGAAGATGGCCATCGCCGGCGGCATCATAGGTGCCATCGTGGTCGCCTTCCTCAACAGCACGGCGGCGGCCGTGCCCGAGGCCCTGCAGGTCACTGCGGTCAAGGTGCTGGTGCCGGCGGCAAACCTGCTGGTCAACACCGTCATGCCGGTGATCTTCTGGCTGGCCGCCATAGAGGCGGGCAAGAAGTCCGGCTTCTGGGCCACCATCTTCGGCGGTCTGGCGCAGCTCATCATGGGCAACGCCGTCCCCGGCCTGGTGCTTGGCATCCTGATCGGCAAGGGAGTGGAAGAGAGCGGCTGGAACCACGTCACTCGCGTGATGATGAGCGCCATAGTGCTGCTGTTCGTGCTGAGCGGCTTCTTCCGCGGCTTCGACATGAAACTGATTGAGTCCTTCCACCTGGGCATTCCCCTGTGGCTGGAAAACGTCCATCACCTGCTTGGCAGTAAATAAGGGACCACCACATGGATGAGAAACTGAGAAACAACTTCTGGTATGCCGACTGGTCCTTCCCCATCTTCGTCGGCCTGCTGTCGGCCGGGGTCTTTGCCGGGACCCACATGTTCTACCTGTACGGGGTCGGCGCCTTCAACGAGGTGGCCTTCGTCGCCATGCTCAAAGCCGGGATGGACACAGGCGCCTACGGCGCGGTCGCGGCCTTCGGTGCCAGCTTCCTGTTTGCCCGCATCATAGAGGGCTCCCTGGTGGGGATCCTGGATATCGGCGGCGCCATCCAGACCGGCGTCGGCCTGGGGGTGCCCGCCCTGCTGCTGGGTGCCGGCATCGTCTACCCGGTGGAGAACTTCGGCGCCTCCCTGGTCACCGGCATGGCCATAGGGCTGGCCATCGGCTACGTGATCATCCTGGCGCGCAAGTTCACCATCAACCAGAGCAACTCCACCTACGGGGCGGACGTGATGATGGGGGCTGGCAACAGCTCGGGCCGCTTCCTCGGCCCCCTGATCATCCTCTCCGCCATGGGGGCCTCCATCCCCATAGGGCTGGGTTCCCTGGCGGGGGCGCTGCTGTTCTACATCTGGGAGAAGCCCATCACAGGTGGCGCCATCCTGGGTGCCATGCTGCTCGGTACCTTCTTCCCGGTTGCGCTTGCATAACCATCCGCCGCCCTGCGGGGCGGCGCTCCAGAGGCCATCAGCATGTACGACATCATCATCAGAGCGGGACGCCAGGGAGATGGCCAGCTCATCGACATCGCCATCCAGGACGGCAAGATAGCGGCGCTAGGCACGCTGCCAGAGACCGCCGAGGCGAAGCAAACCCTCACTCTGGCCGGGCAGGTTCATGTGAGCGCCGGCTGGATTGACGGCCACACCCACTGCTACCCCGCCTCCCCCATCTATCAGGATGAGCCGGACAAGGTGGGCGTCGAGTCCGGTATCACCACCGTCATCGATGCGGGCAGCACGGGAGCCGACGATGTGGACGACTTCCAGCGCCTCGCCGCTGGCTGCAAGACCCGGGTCCACGCCCTGCTCAACATCTCCCGCATCGGCCTGCTGCGCCAGAACGAGCTGGCCGACAGCCGGGACCTCGATATGGATCTCGCCTCGGCGGCCATTCGCCGCCACCCCTCCTTCATCGTCGGCATCAAGGCGCGGATGAGCGGCAGCGTGGTGGGCGAGAACGGCCTGCAGCCCCTGCGCATGGCCAAGCAGATCCAGCGGGAAAATGGCCAGCTGCCGCTCATGGTGCACGTGGGCAACACGCCGCCGGATCTCGACGAGATAGTCGCCCTGCTGGGAGATGGCGATCTGCTGACCCACTGCTTCAACGGCAAGCCCAACCGCATCCTGACCCCGGCAGGCGAACTGCGCCTGGCGGTACGCGAGGCGATGAAGCGGGGGCTCTTGCTCGACATAGGCCACGGCGGCGCCAGCTTCAGCTTCGAGGTGGCGGAGGCCGCCATCCGGCAAGGGATACTGCCTCACACCATCAGCTCGGATATCTACTGCAAGAACCGCATCAAGGGCCCCGTCTACAGCCTGGCCCACGTGATGTCGAAGTTTCTCGCCATCGGCATGACCCTGGAGCAGGTGCTTGCCTGCGTCACCCACCAGGCCGCCGACGCCCTGCGCCTGCCAGGCAAGGGTCGACTCGAGGTGGGCGCAGATGCCGATCTGACCCTGTTCGAGGTGAGCAGCGGCCCCACTCTCTTTACCGATACCGAAGCCGGTGCCCGCAGCGGCGACCGGCAACTGCACCCCCTCGCCGCCCTGGTCGGCGGTGACCTGGTTCTCACTCAATATGGACAATCCCACCATGCCTTCCGTGTATGAGAAATATCGGCTCAAACCCGTGATCAACGCCTCCGGGCGCATGACCATCCTCGGCGTCTCCACCCCTGAGCAGGAGGTGGTCGACGCGGTCAACTTCGGCCTGGGCCACTACTTCGAGGTCAAGGATCTGGTCAACAAGACAGGTGCCTACCTGGCCAATCTGCTCGGCGTGGAAGACGCCGTCGTGGTCTCCTGCGCCAGTGCCGGCATCGCCCAGTCGGTGGCCGCCGTCATAGTGCGCGGCGATCCCTACCGGCTGGAGCAGTTGCATGCCCATGCCCATGCCGTGCCAAGCGAGATAGTGCTGCCCAAGGGTCACAACGTGAACTTCGGCGCGCCGGTCAGCACCATGGTCAATCTGGGGGGCGGCAAGGTGGTGGAAGCAGGCTATGCCAACGAGTGCTCCCCCGCCCAGCTGGCTGCCGTCATCAATGCCAATACCGCCGCCATCCTCTACATCAAGTCCCACCACTGCGTGCAGAAGAGCATTCTGTCGGTGGCCGAGGCGGCCGAGGTGGCCAGAGCCCACGGGCTCCCGCTCATCGTCGATGCGGCGGCGGAAGAGGATCTGCGCCTCTATTACAGCCAGGGTGCCGATCTCGTCATCTACAGCGGCGCCAAGGCCATCGAAGGGCCCACCAGCGGCCTGGTGCTCGGCAAGCGTCAGTATGTGGAGTGGGTCAAGCAGCAGGCCAACGGCATAGGCCGCGCCATGAAGGTGGGCAAGGAGGGGATCCTCGGCCTGACCCACGCCATAGAGCGCTACCTGGAGAAAGAGCAGGAGAGCGGCGCCGCCATGGCCGCCAAGATGGCGTCCTTCATCGAGCGCCTCAACCTGCTGCCCGGCGTCACCGCCCGGGTGGTGTGGGACAGCGCCGGGCGCGATATCGCCCGCACCGACATCGCCTTCGACCACGCTCAGATCGGCATGACCACGGTGCAACTGGTGGCTCGCCTGCAGCAGGGCAATCCGGCCATCTACTGCCGCGGCTACAAGGCCAACGAGGGGCACATCGAGATCGACGTGCGCAGCGTCACCCTGCCCCAGCTCGACCAGATCCATGTCGCCATTGCCAACCTCGTTCAGGAGAACCACTGATGTCTCTTACCCCCAATTACTACCGCGATCGCGTCTGCCTCAATGTATTAGCGGTTTCCAAACAGCATGCCGTCGTCCAAGACCATATCTAATTCAGGAGGATCACTGATGTCCCTTGCTCCCAACTACTACCGCGATCGCGTCTGCCTCGATGTATTAGCGGGTTCCAAACAGCATGCCGTCGTCCAAGACCATATCTAATTCAGGAGGATCACTGATGTCCCTTGTTCCCAACTACTACCGTGATCGGGTCTGCCTCAACGTACTGGCAGGTTCCAAACAGAATGCCGTCGACATCTATGAGGCGGCCGAGGGGCACGTGCTGGTCGGCGTGCTCTCGAAAAACTATCCGGATGTGCCCTCCGCCGTCGCCGACATGGGTGAATACGCCAGGCTTATCGACAACGCCCTCTCCATCGGGCTTGGCGCTGGCGATCCCCGCCAGTCCGCCATGGTGGCCGAGCTGGCTCGCCAGCTGCAGCCCCAGCACGTCAACCAGGTGTTCACCGGAGTGGGCCCCAGCCGGGCACTGCTCGGCCAGCCTCACACCCTGGTCAACGGCCTTGTCTCTCCCACCGGCACGCCGGGGATGGTGAAGATCTCCACCGGCCCCCTGAGTAGCCAGCAGCCGGACGGGATTGTGCCCATCGACACCGCCATCGCCCTGCTCAAGGACATGGGGGGCAGCTCGGTCAAGTTCTTCCCCATGGGAGGCCTGGCCTGCCGCGACGAGTATCGGGCGGTGGCCGAGGCCTGTGCCCGTCACGGCTTCTGGCTGGAGCCCACCGGCGGCATCGATCTCGACAACTTCGAGGAGATAGTGCGCATCGCGCTGGAGGCCGGGGTCGAGAAGGTGATCCCCCACGTCTACAGCTCCATCATCGACAGCGAGAGCGGCCAGACCCGCCCCGAGGACGTGCGCACCCTGCTCGCCACGGTGAAGACGCTGCTGGCATAACGACACCCGCAGGCACCGGTCCGATCACTGGCCGGTGTCTGGCTTGTTGATGACCCCCTTGTTAACATCGACCCTTTATTTCGCAACAGGAGTCTTGCCTCACCCCATGATCAAGCTGCCCCACCCCAGGCTCCATCAACTGCTGACCCAGCTCCATGCCGAGCCGCTGCCCCAGGAGGAGCTGGCCCGTCGCCTCAATGTCTCCACCCGCACAGTGCGCACCGACGTGGCGACCCTCAACGAACTGATCGCCACCCAGGGCGCCCACCTGATCCACCAGCGCGGCACCGGCTATCAGCTCAAGATTTACAATCAGGGGCTGTTTGATGCGCTGCTGGCGGCACAGGAGCAGGAGAGCAGCCTGCCGCGCACCAGTCGCGAGCGGGTGCTGCATCTGCAGATCCTGCTGCTGACGGCGGAGCAGGGGATCAAGCTCGATGAGCTGGCGGATACCTGGTATCTGAGCCGGGCGGCCCTGCAGGGAGACATGGCACAGGTGAGGGAGCGGCTCGCCCACTTCGGGCTCACCATAGAGAGCAAGCCACGGCTGGGCATGCGCATCCAGGGGAGCGAGACGGCGATCCGTGCCTGCCTGACCCAGCTGCTGTGTCAGGAGCTGCTGAACAACCAGCCGCTGCAGAGCCTGCTGCCCACACTCTGCCCCAGCAAGACCCTGGAAGTGGTGGGCAACCATATTCACGATCAGCTCGGCCGCCATCAGTTGCGCCTCGCCGACGAGAGCCTGCAACAGCTCGCCATCTATTGTGCCGTCGCCCTGCTGCGTCAGGCGGCGGGCCACGAGCTGCGCGAGTTTGCCAGCGACGACATCACCCAGACCCTGGCCGCGGTGGCCCGCGACATCTATGGCGAGCTGCCGACCCTGACTCCGCCGGGGGAGGAGGAGATCGCCTGCCTCGCCATCCAGATCCAAGCCCGCCTCACTGCCGATACCCCCCAGCTCAGCCCGGCCATGGCCGCCGAGAGCGAGCAGCTGGTGGAGCATCTGCTGACCTACATCCACCAGCACTACCCCTATGATCTGCGCGCCGACCCTCAGTTGCGGGCCGACCTGCAGACCCACATCAGCGCCATGCTGCTGCGGGTCAAATACCAGATAGGCAGCCACAACCCGCTGGCGGACCACATCAAGCAGTACTATCCCCTCGCCTACGACATCACCCTGGCCGCCATCTCGGAGTGGATAAGGCAGACCCCCTACCGGCTGACCCATCACGAGATAGGCTATCTGGTGATCCATATCGGGGTCGGCCTGGAGCGCCACCATGACATCGGCTACACCCGTCGTCCCCAGGCCATGCTCCTGTGCGATGCGGGCAACGCCACCTTCCGGGTACTGGAGGCGCGCATCCGGCGGGAGTACCCCCAGCTGCAGCTGACCAGCCTGGAGTCGGTACGGGATTACGAGGGACTGGTGCACATCGCGCAGGACTTTGTCATCAGCACCGTCAAGGTGAGCGAGAAGAACGCCCCCGTGGTGCAGGTCGCCCCCTTCCCGACCCAATACCAGCTGGAGCAGCTCGGCAAGCTGGTGCTGATCGACCGCACCCGCCCCTACCTGCTGGACAAGTACTTCGATGCCGATCACTTCATGGTGGTCACAGAGCCGCTCAGCCAGGCGCAGCTGTTTGGCCTCATCTGTGACCAGCTGGAGTCCGAGCAGCTGGTAGAGCCGGGCTTCAGGGGGTCGTTGCACGAGCGGGAGCGCATCGTCTCCACCATGCTGGGAGAGGGCATAGCCCTGCCCCACTCCCTCGGCCTGCTGGCCCGCCGCACCCTGGTCTATACCGTGCTGGCCCCTCAGGGGATCGACTGGGGCAATGGCGAGACCGCCACCCTCGTCTTCGTGCTCGCCATCAGCAAGGCGGACTACGAGGAGGCGATGGGGCTCTACGATCTGTTTCTGGCGCTGATGAACGAAAAAGCCAGCAGGAATCTGCTGGCTTGTCGGGACTTTTACGACTTCAAGGCGCTGGCGCGCGCCGGCTCATGACGGCAGAGGAGGCGTCGCTCACTCCTCGTTGAAGCCCGAGGTGAACAGCGCCACCACGGCGGCCAGGGCCTCCACCTCTTCGGGGCCCTCCACCTGCACCTCCACCTGCTTGCCCTGGGCGGAGTCCAGCATCAGCAGGCCGATCACGCTGTCCGCATCGGCCTCGATACCGTCCTCGTTGCGCAGCAGCACATGGGCATCGAACCCCTGCACCAGCTCGAACAGCATCATGGCCGGTCTGGCATGGATTCCCAGCTTGTTTTTGACTTCTACCGAGGCGGAAACTGTCATCTGAACATCCTGTGGGTCTGTCAGGCTTGGGTGGAGCGCTTGTCCAGCGTGCGGTGACGGATCTGCACGTTCTTGCCAAGCAGTCGGAAGGTGCTGGCCAGCCGCTCGGCGATGAACACTGAACGGTGCTGTCCGCCGGTACAACCTATGCCGACGGTCACATAGCTGCGATTGTTGCGCTCCAGGTGGGGCAACCAGGTCACCAGCATGTTCTCTATCTGCTGGATGAACAGCATCACGTCCGCCTGGGCCGAGAGGTAGTTGGCCACGGGCTCATCCTGACCGGTAAACGGCTTGAGCTCCGGGATCCAGTGGGGGTTGGGCAGGAAACGGGCATCGAACACGAAGTCCGCATCCTTGGGAATGCCGTATTTGAAGCCGAACGACTCGAACACCAGCACCAGCTCGTTCTCTTTCTTGCCGAGCACCCGGGTCTTGATGAGCTCGCTGAGGTCATGAATGCTGAGGTTGGTGGTATCGATGCGCAGATCGGCGGTCGAGGAGAGGGGCGCCAGCAGGTGGGTCTCTTCCCGGATCGCCTCATCCAGCGACAGCTGTTTGCGGGACAGGGGGTGCAGCCGGCGGCTCTCGCCATAGCGCTTGAGCAGGGTCCCGTTGTCTGCATCGAAGAAGAAGCTGGAGAACTCCACCCGCCCCTCGTTGCGCACCTGGGTCAGCAGGTTGTCCAGCTTGTCTGGCTGGGTCGGCAGGTTGCGCACGTCTATGCTGACCGCCAGCTTGTCATACTGGCTCTCCACCGAGACGATCAGCTGGGGCAGCAGGTTGACCGGCAGGTTATCCACGCAGTAGTAACCCAGATCCTCCAGCACCCTCAGGGCCACCGTCTTGCCGGAGCCCGAACGACCGCTTACCACTATTAACTGCATCTTGTCCCCTCACGCCAACGTGGCGGTGTCAGACCCGGCATCAGGCCGAGGTCATGATCTGATAGAGTTCTTCGTCGCTGGTCGCCTGGCGCAACTGGCGGCAGACGGCCTTGTCACCCAGCTTGGATGCCATCAGGGAAAGGGTCTTGAGATGCTGCTTGCACTCGCTTTCCGGCACCAGCAATGCAAAGAGCAGGTCAACCGGTTGATTGTCGATAGAATCGAAAGGGATAGGTTCGGAGAAGGTCATCAGCACGGCGGTCGGCGCAAAGGCGTCGTCGATCCGGCCATGGGGAATGGCGATACCGGCACCGATCCCGGTACTGCCCATCTTTTCCCGCGCCAGCAGGCTTTCAAACAGCACCTGGCGGGACGCGCCGAGGCGCTCTGCGGCCAGCTCACTGATGATCTCGAGGGCGCGTTTCTTGCTGGTACAAGGGACCGCACTCTTGGTGCAGTCCCGACTCAGTATCTGTTCAAGTTGCATAGTTATTTTTGATTTAACTTATCTTTGTGCTTGATGATCTGCCGATCCAGTTTATCCAGCAGGGTATCAATCGCCGCATACATGTCGGCATGCTGCGAATTGGCGAACACCTCTCCCCCGCTGACGTGCAGCTTGGCTTCGGCGATCTGGTTCAGTTTTTCGACGCTCAACACCACATGTACGTTGTTGATATGGTCAAAGTGACGCTCGAGTTTGGCAAATTTGTTATTCACATAATCACGCAGAGCTTCGGTAATCTCGACATGGTGTCCGGTCAGGTTAATTTGCATAACGTCTTCCTTTTGTTTGCCTAAACCAGGCGTTTGCGCTGATTGGATGGCGGGATCAACAAGGATTCACGGTACTTTGCGATCGTGCGTCTCGCCACCATAATACCCTGTTCGGCCAGCAAATCCGCGATCTTGCTATCACTAAGCGGTTTGGCCGGGTTTTCGGCCGTCACCAGCTTCTTGATCAGGGCGCGAATTGCGGTCGATGAGCACTCTCCTCCTCCCTCCGTATTGACATGACTGGAGAAAAAAAACTTCAGTTCAAAGATGCCACGGGGCGTATGCATGTACTTCTGGGTCGTCACCCGTGAAATCGTCGACTCGTGCATTTCCACCGCCTCGGCGATGTCGTTGAGTACCATGGGCTTCATGGCCTCTTCACCGTATTCGAAAAAGCCCTGCTGCTGCTCGACGATGCAGCTGGCCACCTTGAGCAGGGTGTCGTTGCGACTCTCCAGACTCTTGATGAACCACTTGGCCTCCTGCAAATGGGAGCGAATGAACTGGGTATCCGTGCTGCTGCGGGCATTGCGTGCCATGGCCGCATAGGCCTCGTTGACACGGATGCGCGGCGCCGAATCCGGGTTGAGCTCAACCACCCACTTCGTCCCCTTCTTGACCACGGAGACATCCGGGATCACGTATTGCGATTCACTCTGGATGATGCCATTGCCTGGTCTGGGCTCCAGTTGCTGGATGAGATCCAGCACCTCCTTGAGATCGCTCTCCTTGAGCCGGGTCTTGCGCGCCAGGGTGCGATAGTCGCGGTTGCCGAGCAGGTCCATGTGCTCGCGGATCACCTCCCTTGCCTCATTGAGCCAGGGCAGATCCGGCGAGTACTGACCAAGCTGGATAAGCAGACACTCCTGCACCGAGCGCGCGGCTATGCCGACCGGATCGAAATGCTGCACCCGCTTGAGCACGGCTTCCACTTCATCCAGTTCAACTTCTACCTCTTCACTGCTGACTGCAGCCTGAATATCTTCGAGAGAAGCGGTCAGGTAGCCGGACTCATCGATGGCGTCGATGATGGCGAGGGCGATAGCGGCATCCAGATCGCTGAACGGCGTCAGTCGCATCTGCCACAGCAGATAGTCCTGCAGGTTCTCGGTGGTTTCCCCCTGATAGACGCTGTCTTCCCCGTCATGAATGGGGCCGGCGCTCTGGGCAGTCCCGGCGGAGTAGACCTCATCCCAGGTGGTGTCCACCGGCAGTTCATCCGGCATGCTGTCCTGCGCCATGGCGTCGCTGGAGTCGAGTTGACTGGCGTCCTGGGGCTCTATCGGGCTGGTTTCCTGCGCCTCATTCTCCTCCTGCTCCAGCAAGGGGTTATTATCGAGCGCTTGCTGAATTTCCTGCTGGAGTTCCAGAGTGGAGAGCTGGAGCAGACGAATCGCTTGTTGTAATTGTGGCGTCATGGTCAGGGACTGACCGAGACGCAACTGTAATGTCGGCTTCATCTACGTCGGGATATCCTTATGTTCAGCGAGGCAGTCACCTAACAAAAATGAGGGGTGCCCCCTTACTATAGACTGAATTGATCGCCCAAATAGACGCGCTTGACCTGCTCATCGGCGAGGATGTCGGCCGGTGCGCCCTCGGCAATCATCTTGCCGTGGCTGACGATGTAGGCCTTCTCGCACACATCCAGCGTCTCTCTGACGTTGTGGTCCGTGATCAGCACGCCCAGCCCTCTTTCCTTCAGATGTTGGATGATCTTCTTGATGTCTATGACCGAAATGGGATCAACACCTGCAAAGGGTTCATCCAACAGGATGAATCGCGGCTCTGCCGCCAGCGCCCGGGCAATCTCGACCCGGCGTCGCTCCCCGCCAGACAGGCTCTGACCCAGGCTGTCGCGAATATGGGTGATGTTGAACTCTTCCAGCAACTGCTCGACCTTATCCTCACGCTCCTCGCGGCTCAACCCCTTGCGGGTCTGCATGACCCCCATCAGGTTGTCGAACACCGACAGGCGCCGGAAGATGGAGGCCTCCTGGGGCAGATAGCCGATGCCATTGCGGGCGCGGATATGCATGGGCTGCAGGCTGATGTCCTGCTCGTCGATGGTGATGAGACCCGCATCCCGCTGCACCAGGCCCACGATCATGTAGAAGGAGGTGGTCTTGCCAGCACCATTCGGGCCAAGCAGCCCCACTATCTGGCCGGTGCCCACTTCCAGGCTCACGTCGCTGACCACCATGCGGCGCTTGTAGCTCTTCTGCAAACCCGTTGCTTTTAACACTGCCATGGCTTCTGTTTCCTACTTCTTCTGATCGGCGGGTTTGTCGAAGTTTTCTACCTGATCCGGCAGGAACACCGTCTTGACGCGCTGGGTGGGCCCCTTGCTCTCGGCGATCATCTTCTGTTTGACGATGTCGTAGCGGATGAGGTCGCCGGTGACCTGGCTGTCTTCCTGCTTGAGCTGACCGTTGCCCGTGATGGTGACCAGACGGTTCTTCAGCTCGTAGCGAATGCTGTTGCCGTGGGCATTGACCGGCTTGCCGTTGTCCAGGATCTGGAAGAAGGTGGCAGGATTGCCATAGGCGGTCATCACCTCTGCGCCCTTGTCGCCGGAGCGGATCACCACCACCTTGTCGGCCTTAATCTTGATGGTGCCCTGGGTGATGATCACGTCTTCGCTGAAGGTGATGCGGTTGTCCTGCATCTCGGCCACTTGCTTGACCGCATCCACATAGACCTTCTCGGCAAAGTCGGACTCTTTGGCGCTCACTGTACTGCACAGCAGCAAGGCCGCGAGGGCCAGATTAACGTTTTTCATTGAAATAAGTGGCATGGCCTTTATCCAGTAATTCGAAATATTTACGATCCAGATGGCCCTTCAGGCCAACGCCCTCGGTCTGGAATTCCTGACCCACTATGCTGATGTGCTGGTTGCTTCTCACGTCCTGGGTCACCAGATCCAGCTCCAGATAGGGGGTGTCCAGCGTGGAGATGAAAGACGCCGGCAGCAGGCCGTCCAGATGGACCTTGTCACGCAGGATCACGTTGTCATCCGTGTTGAGCACCCCGGTTTCGGCCGTGACCTTCCACTCGGCCTCCCCCTGCTCATCGAACATGTAGACCACCGGCTTGTCGAAGGTGGCCTGCTCGAGTATCTGGTAATACTCCGCATATTCGGACTCCAACCGCTCGGTCCGCTTGCCCTGCTCGTTGAAGCGGGTCGTGACCAGGTTCTTGGCGGTGAAGTCCGGTTGATAGTTCTCTACCTTGGCAGCCGGTTCGGGCGCCAGCTCGATCTCGCCGAGCTGCCAGGCGGCCAGCGCCGCCAGAAACAGCAGGCCGAACAGAAACGTCTGCTTGTTCATACCGAAGCCTCGGGTTGGTAATCGCCCAGGCCCTGCGCCTGCAGGATGAGATCGCACACCTCGCGCACCGCGCCCACTCCGCCCCCGAGGCGGGTCACCAGATCGGCACGAGCCAGCACCAGCGGATGGGCATCCGCCACCGCTATGCCGAGGCCGCAGGCCTGCATCACCGGCAGATCTATGGTGTCGTCCCCCATGTAGGCGGCTTGCGACGCTTCCAGACCAAGCTTGGTCAGCAGTGCCTCGAAGTGGGGCAGCTTCTGATCCGCCCCCTGCACCAGGTGCTGCACCCCCAGGCCCCTCATCCGATCGCTGACGATACGGGAGTTGCGCCCTGTGATGATGGCGATCTCGATGCCGGCGTTGAGCAGGGCACGCATGCCAGCACCGTCACGGGTGCAGAAGGTTTTCAGCTCTTCACCCTGGTTGCCCATATAGATGAAGCCATTGGAGAGCACCCCATCCACGTCACACACCAGCAGGCGGATCTGCGCCGCCTTCTCGTACTGGCTGCGCGTCACCGGACCATAGAGGGTCGGTACGTCTTGCATCAAATCACCCCGGCTCTCAGCAGGTCGTGCATGTTGAAGGCGCCAAGTGGTCGCCGTTCTTCATCCACCACCAGCAATCCGTTAATCTTTCTGGTTTCCATCAGTTTGACGGCCTCGGCCGCCATCATCTCAGGCCCTACGGTAACACAGTTGGCCGTCATTACGCGGCTGATCGGGGTGTGGTGAATATCCACCTGCAGATCTAGGATCCGGCGCAGGTCACCGTCGGTGAACAGACCGGCCAGCAGCCCCTGCCCATCCACCACAGCCGTCATGCCGAGACCCTTGCGGCTCACTTCCAGCAGCGCCTGGCTGATGGTGGCATCTATCCCCACCCTGGGCAACAGCTCGCCGCTGTGCATCAGATCGCCGACTCGCAGCAGCAGCCGCTTGCCCAGCGACCCGCCCGGGTGCGAGAGCGCGAAGTCATCGGCGGTGAAACCGCGAGCTTCCAGCAGGGCCACGGCAAGCGCGTCCCCCATCACCAGGGTCGCCGTGGTGCTTGAGGTCGGGGCCAGACCCAGCGGGCAGGCCTCTTTCTCCACCTTGATGCACAGGTGCACGTTGGCCTCTTTCGCCATGGTGGAGGCCGGGTTGCCTGTCATGCAGATGAGCGGAATGCCGCGGCGCTTGAGCACCGGCAGCAGGGCCAGGATCTCGTCACTCTCGCCTGAGTTGGAGATGGCGATGATGAGGTCCCCGGCGGAGATCATCCCCAGATCCCCGTGGCTGGCTTCGCCAGGGTGGAGGAAGAAGGCGGGCGTCCCGGTGCTGGCCAGGGTCGCGGCAATCTTGTTGCCGACATGACCCGACTTGCCCATGCCGGTGACAACTATCTTGCCGGCGCAGCGCAGCACCATCTCGCAGGCGCGCTCGAAGGTCTCGTCGAGGTACTGGTAGAGTCCATCAATGGCTTGTTTTTCTATGTCCAGCACCGCACGGGCACTGCGACGGAAATCGAACAATTCAGACACTTTTTCAGGCTTTACAGACATAAAGGCACAGCTCCGGGCCGAAATTTGCTGCGGGATTATAAAAAAGTCTGCCGAGATAAGCGAATCGGATGCGGGACGCTCTGCCGCTGATGCAAGTTGTTACATAAAACTGTCGCGTATTTGGGGGGCAAAGCCGCTCAATAGTTGTTCCTTGCTGTTGCTTAGACCTAGACTAGCCCATAAAATTCGCTCTTCATTTATACCGGATGGACAATTGTTTGAACGATGACCTGATCACCATCTCCGACCTGACCTTCAGTCACGGAGATAGGTTGCTGTACGACAGGATCAACCTGACCATTCCCCGTGGCAAGGTCACCGCCGTCATGGGCCCCAGCGGCATCGGCAAGACCACCTTGCTGCGCCTGATCGGTGGCCAGCTCAAGCCTGAGTCCGGTCATATTCTGTTTGACGGGGAAGACATCCCCACCCTCTCCCGCGGCCGCCTGTATGAGGTGCGCAAGCGGATGAGCATGCTGTTTCAGAGCGGCGCCCTGTTCACCGGCATGACGGTGTTCGACAACGTGGCCTTCCCGCTGCGGGAGCACTCGGGTCTGCCGGAAGCGCTGATCCACACCATCGTCATGATGAAGCTGCAGGCGGTGGGTCTGCGTGGTGCCGCCCGCCTGATGCCCTCCGAGCTCTCCGGCGGCATGGCCCGTCGTGCGGCCCTGGCCAGATCCATCGCGCTGGATCCGGATCTCATCATGTATGACGAGCCCTTCGTCGGCCAGGATCCCATCACCATGGCGGTGCTGGTCAAGCTCATCAAGGAACTCAACGATGCCCTCGGCATCACCTCCGTCATCGTCACCCACGATGTGAAGGAGGTGCTGAGCATCGCCGACTACGCCTACATCATCGCCAACCGCAGGGTGGTGGCGCAGGGCACGCCGGAGCAACTGCGCGAGGAGCACAATCCAGAGGTCGAGCAGTTCCTCAAGGGATTGCCCGATGGTCCTGTTCCGTTTCATTTTCCGGCAGGCGACCTGCTACAGGATCTGTGATGTTCATAAGTCAGATAAGCAAGCTGGGGCGGAGCGGGGTGCGGTTCATCAGCGCCGTCGGCCGCGCCACCATCATGCTGTTTCACGCGCTGGCGGGCAAACCCGAGCCCCGCAAGCACTTCCCCCTGCTGGTACAGCAGCTCTATGTGGTGGGTGTACAATCGGTCGCCATCATACTGGTGTCCGGCCTCTTCATCGGCATGGTGCTCTCCTTGCAGGGTTACAACGTACTGAAGGACTTCGGCGCCGAGCAGAGTCTGGGGCCCCTGGTCTCCCTCTCCCTGCTGCGGGAGCTGGGCCCTGTGGTCACCGCACTGCTGTTTGCCGGTCGTGCGGGTTCGGCTCTCACCGCCGAGATCGGCCTGATGAAGGCCACCGAGCAGCTCTCCAGCCTGGAGATGATGGCAGTGGATCCGCTGCGCCGGGTAGTGGCGCCCCGCTTCTGGGCCGGGGCCATCAGCATGCCGCTGCTGGCCTTCATGTTCAGCCTGATCGGCATCTTCGGCGGCAAACTGGTCGGGGTCGACTGGCTGGGGGTGGATGAGGGCAGCTTCTGGTCTGCCATGCAGGCCTCCGTCGACTGGCAGGACGACATCATGCAAGGGGCCATCAAGAGTGTGATATTCGCGCTGGTGGTGACCTGGATCGCGCTCTTCAATGGCTATGATGCCAAGCCGACCTCGGCCGGGATCAGTCAGGCGACGACCCGTACCGTGGTCCACTCATCCCTGGCCGTGCTCGGTCTGGATTTTATACTCACCGCAGTCATGTTTGGATAAGGGAAAGATGAAGTTCAGCAAAGTAGAATTCCTGGTCGGTGCCTTCATGCTGGCTGGCATCGCAGCCATTCTGGCGTTGGCACTGCAAGTGGCGGGATTGAGTTTCAAACCGGAAGGAGAAACCTATACCCTGCGCGCCCATTTCGATAATATCGGCGGCCTGAAAGTGCGCTCGCCGGTCAAGGTCGGCGGCGTCGTCGTCGGTCGAGTCAGTGACATCACGCTGGATGCCAAGAGCCAGGTGCCCATCGTCTCCCTGCAGATGCAGAAGAGTGCCGGCGAGTTCTCCGAAACCAGTACCCTCTCCATCCTGACCTCGGGTCTGCTGGGCGAGCAGTATGTCGGCCTGGCTCCGGGTTTCACCGATGAAGAGATGGGCACCAGCATGCTCAAGGATGGCGACATGATAGAAGACACCAAGTCCGCCATAGTGCTGGAAGACCTGATTGGCAAGTTCCTGTACAGCCAGTCTTCCCCGGCCACCGATACGCCAGCAACCAAGGAGTAACCATGTTCAAGAAGATCGCCCTGCTGCTGGGTCTGATGACCAGCATGCTGTTTTCCGTCTCCGCCCTGGCGGCGGTCAATGCCTCCGATCCCTATGCCCTGGTGGATCAGGCTGCCCAGCAGACCTTCGCCCGCCTGAAGGCGGACAAGTCCCAGGTCAAGAGCAACCCGGATCACCTGAGGGTGATCATCCGCGAAGAGCTGCTGCCCTATGTGGACAACCGCTTCGCCGCCTACAAGGTGCTCGGCAACCAGATCAAGGAGACCACCCCGGCCCAGCGCGATGCCTTCGTCCAGGTGTTCACCGAGTACATGGTGAGCTCCTACGCCGATGCCCTGGCCCATTTCGACAAGCAGACCGTCAAGGTCCAGCCGGGCAAGGCGCCCGGTGACAGCAACATCACCGCCGTCAACGTCAGCGTGAAAGAGGCCGGCAAGCCGGATATCTTCCTCGAGTTCAAGCTGCGCAAGAACAACAAGACCGGTGAATGGAAGGCCTTCGACATGGTTGCCGAAGGGATCAGCCTGCTCTCTGCCAAGCAGAGCGAGCTCGGTGGCCTCATTCGCCAGAACGGTATAGATGCGGTGATCGCCCAGTTGCGCGAGCACAATGCCAAGCCGCTGGTGCTCAAGTCATGACACTCCAGGGGGAGCTGCAGGCGCCGCAGGTCAACGCCCTGTGGCAACGGCGATCCGAGTGGTGGCAAGATGATGCGCTCGATATGAGCGGGGTCACCACCCTGGATTCCGCCGGCCTGGCCCTGCTGGTCAAGTGGGCCAAAGCCACTCTGGTACGGGGAGGCACGCCGCAACTGGTGGGCGCCTCCACTGATTTCTATACCCTGGCCAACCTTTACGGGGTGGCCAGTCTGTTTCAACCCACCCCGCCCAACACCGAGGACGCATAATGCAAGTCTCTGAAATTGAAGCGATACTCCTTGAGGCTTTGCCATTGTCCGAAGTCCATGTCAAAGGCGACGGCAGTCACTATCAGGTGATTGCGGTCGGCGACATGTTTGACGGCATGAGCCGGGTCAAGAAGCAGCAGGCCATCTATGCCCCGCTGATGGACAAGATCGCCAGCAACGCCATCCACGCCCTCTCCATCAAGGCCTTTACCGATGCCGAATGGAAGCGCGAACGTAAATTTCTACTGCCCTCCTGATTTGGTATCTAAGTAAATGGACAAATTCAAGATCACCGGCCCCTGCACCCTCTCCGGTGAAGTGACCATCTCCGGCGCCAAAAACGCCGCCCTGCCGATCCTGTTCGCCACCCTGCTGTGCGACGAGGAGATCCAGCTCTCGAACGTGCCGCGTCTCAAAGACGTGGGTACCACCCTCAAGCTGCTGGAGATGCTGGGTGCCAGTACCAAGGTCAACGGCAACGTGACCGTACTGACCGGCGCCGTGAACAACCACGTCGCCCCCTACGAGCTGGTGAAGACCATGCGCGCCTCCATACTGGCGCTGGGCCCGCTGGCCGCCCGTTTTGGCGCGGCTGACGTCTCCCTGCCCGGCGGCTGCGCCATCGGTGCCCGCCCGGTCAACCTGCACGTGCACGGCCTCGAGCTGATGGGTGCCAAGATTGCCATCGAGGATGGCTACATCAAGGCCCGTGTCGACGGTCGCCTCAAGGGTGCCCACATCCTGATGGACATGATCTCCGTCACCGGTACCGAGAACCTGATGATGGCCGCTACCCTGGCCGACGGTCGCACCGTGATCGAGAACGCCGCCCGCGAGCCGGAAGTGGTCGATCTCGCCAACTTCCTCAACGCCCTGGGCGCCAAGATCCAGGGTGCGGGTACCGACACCCTGACCATCGACGGGGTCGAGCGTCTGCACGGCGGCAGCTACAGCGTCCAGCCGGATCGCATCGAGACCGGTACCTTCCTGGTGGGCGCCGCCGTCACCGGTGGCAAGATCACCTGCCGCAAGACGGACCCTTCCCTGCTGGAAGCCGTACTGGTCAAGCTGGAAGAGGCCGGTGCGCTGATCGAGAAGGGGGAAGACTGGATCTCCCTCGACATGACGGGCCGCACCCTCAAGCCGGTCACCATCAAGACGGCCCCCTACCCGGCCTTCCCGACCGACATGCAGGCACAGTTCACCGTGCTGAATGCCGTCGCCAAAGGCACCGGCATGGTCACCGAGACCATCTTCGAGAACCGCTTCATGCACGTGCCCGAGCTGGTACGTATGGGCGCGGACATCGAACTGCAAGGTAATGTGGCCATCTGCCGTGACACCGAGCAACTCAAGGGTGCCCAGGTGATGGCAACCGATCTGCGCGCCTCCGCCAGTCTGGTCCTCGCCGGCTTCGTGGCCGAAGGCACCACCATGGTCGAGCGCATCTATCACATCGACCGTGGCTATGAAGACATCGAGCACAAGCTGCAAGGCCTGGGCGGCTGCATAGAGCGCATCAAGGAGTGATCGTCACTCCCTGCCGATGAGCAATAAAAAGGCCCCCTCGCCTGGCGAGGGGGCCTTTTCCATTTCCGGGATCTGGCGATTCAGTGCCCCGCCAGCTTCATCTGCTCGACCAGCACAGAGCCCGTCTTGAGGCTGGATCGCTCGTCCTCGTCGTTCCCCACCGCCACCAGGGTGCTGAACATGTCGGCCAGGTTGCCGGCTATGGTGATCTCCTCAACCGGATAGAGGATCTCGCCATTCTCCACCCAGAAACCGGCTGCGCCGCGGGAGTAGTCACCATTGACGATGTTGACCCCCTGCCCCATCAGCTCGGTCACCAGCAGGCCTGTGCCCATCTCCTTGAGCATGCCCTGGAAGTCCTGGCCGGTATTGGAGACCTGCCAGTTATGGATGCCACCGGCGTGGCCCGTGGTGGTCAGCCCCAGCTTGCGGGCCGAGTAGGAGGTGAGCAGCCAGCTCATCAGCTCGCCATTGCGCACTATGTCCATGTCGCGGGTACGCACCCCTTCGCCGTCGAAGGGGGTACTGGCGAGCCCCCCCAGCAGGTGGGGAAACTCCTGGATGCTGAGCCACTCGGGCAGGATCTGCTTGCCCAGCTTGTCCAGCAGGAAGCTCGACTTGCGATAGAGGTTGCCGCCGCTGATGGCCATCACCAGATGACCCCACAGGCCGGCGGCGGTGTCAGGATGAAACAGCACGGGGGCGTGGCGGGTGCTGATCTTGCGGGCACCCAGACGGGAGACGGTGCGCTCCACCGCCTCGTCGGCGATGCGCTGCGGGGTCCAGAGGCCGGAGAGGGCGCGGCTGGAGGAGTAGCCATAGTCCCGCTGCATGTCCCCATCCTGCTCGCCGATCAGCACGCAGCTCAGGGAGTTGCGCGACGCCGCGTAGCCTTTGACGAAGCCATGGCTGTTGCCATAGACCTTGACCCCCAGATGGCTTGAAAAGCTGGCGCCATCGGAGTGCTTGATGCGGGCATCGCGCCCCAGGGCCAACCGCTCGCACTCGATGGCCAGCTCGATGCCACGTTGGGGATCCAGTTCGATGGAGTGACAGAGTTGCAGATCCGGGGCATCCCAGGCCAGCAGTTCGGCATCCGCCAGGCCGGCATACTCATCGGGGGAGGTGTGGCGGGCAATCTCCATGGCCGCTTCGACGGCGGCGCGAATGGCAGGCTTGCCGAGATCCGTGGTCGAGGAGGATCCCTTGCAGCCATTGCGATAGACGGCGATGCCGAGCGCTCCATCCTTGTTGAACTCGATGCTTTCCAGCTCACAGCCCCGGGTATTCACCGACAGCCCTGTCTGCTTGCTGATGGAGACTTCCGCAAGCCCGGCGCCCAGCCCCCTGGCTATCTCCAGGGCCTCGGCGACCACCGCCTCGAGATGGGCTTGATCCTGGCGAATTTGATCTTGCTGGTCCATAACTCACATCTGTATGAAGGAAGGAAAGGGGCTAAGCATATCAGACCCCTGCGCCCAGCGGGAGAAGCTGGTAACATATCCCCCAACGCGAATGACAGGAATCAGAGACCGATGAGTCAGTATCAAGACGACAACGAATTGGACGATTGGGGTCCCAGCAAGAGCCAGCTCAAGCGCGACGCCGAGGCACTGCAGAAACTGGGGGCCGAGATAGTCTCCCTGAGCCACAGCGAGCTGGAACGGATCCCGCTGGATGAAGAGCTGGCCGAAGCCGTCGAGCTGGGTCGCAAGCTCAAACCCAAGAAGGACGAGTCCTTCCGCCGCCACCTGCAGTTCATCGGCCGCCTGATGCGCAGCCGGGATATAGAGCAGATCGAGGAAGCCCTCTCCATCATCAAGATGCGTCACTCCACCGTGAATGCCCGCCTGCACCGGCTGGAGCAGTGGCGTGAGCGCCTGATCACCGAGGGCGACAGCGCCCTCAACGAGCTGATGTCCCAGTTCCACGAACTGGATCGCCAGAAGCTGCGCCAGCTGATCCGCACCGCCAACAAGGAGCGGGAGCTGAACAAGCCGCCGGTGGCCTATCGCGAGATGTACCAGTACCTGCGCGGCGAGATAGAAGATCTGCTGTGAGTCACGAGGCCGGCGCGGGACACCTGCCGCCGACAGAAACAAAAACGGGGCCAAACTGGCCCCGTTTTTTTATGCACCGTCAGCTGCCTGGCAAGCACTGGGTGTGCGTGCCCGGTTGCAGATAGGGTACCAGCAAGGGCGCCATCCCCTTGAGGACCTGCACCGGCAGTGCAGAGGTGAAGCGGAACTTGTCGGACTGGCTGCCGGGCACATAGGCCGTCAGGGTACCGAAGTGATCATCCCCTATGTAGAAGACAAAGGTCGCGGTCCGGTTGCGCGCCAGCGAGCTGGTGACATTGCCGTAGCGGCCGACCGTCTCGATCCTGTTGTCCCCCGTCCCCGTCTTGCCCCCCAACGACAGCACAGTGCCATCCTGCAAGGCAAAGGCACCGGCGATGCGCCGCGCCGTACCGCCTTCCACCACCTTGGAGAGGGCATTGCGCAGAGCATTGGCCACCTCGACCGGCATCACCCGAACACCCTGGGTGTTGGCCGGCTCGAACGCGGTGGCGAAGGGCGTGTCCTTGGCAAAAGAGAGATGCTCGATCCGCAGGGTCGGTGCCCGCATGCCGCCGTTCTGGATGATCCCCATCAACTCGGCCAAAGCGGCGGGTCTGTCTCCCGAGCTGCCAAGAGCGGTCGCCAGGGAGGGAACCAGGTGATCAAACGGATAGCCCAGGCGTGCCCAGCGCTGATGGATGTCGAGGAAGGCCTCGACCTCCAGCATGGTGCGGATCCGGCTATCCCGGGCGCTGCGATGGCGGGTCTTGAACAGCCAGCTGTAGACCTCCTGACGCTCATCCCGGCTGGCCGCGACCGCATCGGCGAAGGTGGCCTTGTCAAACTCCCTGAGATAGGAGAGCAGCCACAGCTCCAGCGGGTGGACGCGGGCGATATAGCCTTGGTCCGGCAGTGAATACTTGCCAGGACCATAGCTGGTGTAGAGCTGCTCGACTCGCTTGTCGCTCAACTTGTCCCGGGGCAGGCGCTTCGCCAGGAAGGCGGCAAAGTCGGCCTGTGACGCTTCCGGCATCAGGTAACGATGCACGGCCGCGAGGCGCACTGCGCTGGGCTTGAGGCCGTCGAGGAAGGTATCGAGCTGCTCATCCGTGGTCTTGCCGCGATATTTGCGCCAGAAGCGCAGCAGATAGGTCTGGCCCTCCTTGTCGGCAAACTTGGCCAGATACTCGGTACGACGAGGATCCTTGTCATCCTTGAGCAACTGGGCGCGGTTGCCTTCCTTGTAGAGGCTGTAGCGCACTATGTCCCGCATCAGCCGCACGAAGGGCAGGTTGATGGATTCGCGCAAGGCGTCGCGGATAGGCGGAATTCGGCCATTGTCTTCCTTGCGGAAGTTGTTGAAGGTGTGCATGCCGCCGCCGGTGAAGAAGCCCTCATAGGGGCTGGCGGAGTATTTGCGATCCAGCGCCGCCTCCAGCATCACGGGCAGGCTCTTGTCCTTGGCACTCATCAGGTAGGCGATGGCCCAACGGCTGATGTTGTCCTGATCGGAGACCTCTATCTTGCGCAGGCTCTCGGCCGGCATGTTCCCGTAGCTGTCATGCAGCTCGGTCACTATCTCCAGATAGGTGGTCAACACCCGCAGCTTGGCGGTCGAGCCCAGCTCCAGCTTGCTGCCCTCGTTGATGTCGAACGGCTGATCCGTGTTGTCGGTCTGCACCCGCACCTTGACCCCTTCCGGCGTCTTCTCGAACAGGGTGAAGCTGTATTTCACGTCCCCCGTCTTCTCCGGCGAGAGCAGGCGCTCACCAAACAGTCCCACCTGGGCGGCGAATGTGGGGTCCGCCAACTGCTGCAGATAACGGGAGACGTCATTTTGCAGTGGCATGTTGAGGGTCGTATCCGCCGTCAGATCCATGCGGTCCAGATCATAGAGCTGAACCCCGAGCTGGCGACTGAGGCGGGTGCGCGCGACCTGCAACCCCTTGTTGTTATTGACCCGGGTGATCGCCGGCGCCTGCAGGAAGTCGCGGAACGCAAGCTTGGCCTTGAGTGCCGACTCCATCAAGGGCGGCGTGATCATGCCCTCCTGCACGAACAGACGCAGGTAGCTGTCCGTCAGGGTCGACAGCGCCTCCCGTCCCTGGGCCAGATAGTAGGAGGGGCGACGGTGGGCAATCATCAGGGAGACCACCTGGCGCAGCGCCAGCCCCTGCTCGGCCAGGGTGGCGTCCTGATTGCGCGCGGGATCCAGCAGGCGATTCACCTCGTCCACATCGGCACCGAACCAGACCCAGAGACCATCCCCCAGGCCGTGCACCTCGCCATAACCAGGAGCCGCCGAGAGCGGCACCGAGTTGAGATAGGCCCAGGCCACCAGTTTGCGGGCTTCCAGGGTCTCTGGCCCCAATCGATAGGCCCGCACGCTGGCCGAGGCCATCTGGCGGATCTTCTCGGTGGGGGACAGGGTCAGACCATCAGGGGAGTGACGATACTTCTCCACCTGGGTCGCCAGCGTACTGCCCCCGGCGGATTGATCCTGCATGTCCAGCGCCTTGCCCACCTGGGACAGCGCCGCCTTGGCGAAACGGGGCCAGTCTACCGCCGGGTTGGCCAGCGGCTGCTCGTTGCTCAGCAGCTCCCGGTTCTCGATAAACAGCAGCGACTGTATGACCAAAGGGGGAATGGAGTTGAAATCAGGGTAGTAGTGGGTCGGGTACTTGTATTGATAGAAAGGCTCGGCACGGCAGTCGTGCAGCGTCAGCCCCGCCTGCACCTTCTCGGTATAGGGGACGAAGAAGCCATGGCTGGCGTAGTTGTAAAGCGCATCGGAAAAACGCACCTGCTCGCTCACCTGATAGCCGCGCTGGATGAGGCGCTCCTGGATCATGGGCATCAGCACATAACCGAGCCGCTTGTCGAAGGGGCCATCTTCCGGGAAGGTGATCTGCTTGCTGGGACCGGGTTCCAGCTCATACGTCAGCTTGGCGGCATAACGGGAGATCTCCTGCGACTGCAATCGGGAGGTCTTCATTTCATAACCGACCAGGGCGATCACGGCAGCCAGGCAGAGCAAAAAGATGAAACAGAACAACCAGCGCCACCAGGGGCGACGCTTGCGCTGATATTGCCCGTCCGCATGCGGTACGGATGAATCCTGAGATGCCACTTTGTTCGAATCCGTCTGTTTTGATGCGCCCATATAAGCCCCACCATGGTTGCGCAATTTATTGTCTTTCAATCAAGCTTAGTCGTTTCAAGTCAAGGGCTTGAAAACTATTGACCGCTTTGCAGCGATGTTAACAGGGCGATTGTAAAAATGGGAGCCGATTGTTGCAGTGCGGCAAGAGATCCGAGCTGCCGAATGGAAATGAAACACCGGCTGGAAGCCGGTGTTCGGGAATGGCGGTGTGAGCTTACTTGCTGGTACTCATGCCCTTGAGCTTGGTGCTCAGCTCCTTGCGCTCCTTGGAAAGCTCGGCATTCTTGATGATGTGATCATCCACACGCTCTTCGTAATCGGTGCGCATGTTGGCGATGATGGCCTGCACCTCATCGATGCTCATGCCGGGCTTGATATAGTCGCTCAGGTTGTCGAGCAGCAGCACCCGCTTCTGGTTGTCACGGATCTTCTTCTCGTTGTCCGCGATTTCACGCTTGAGCTTGTTCTGACGACGGGACATACGCACATATTCCAACACATCGCTGAAAGTAGACTTGTTTACTTGTTCCATATCGGTACCACTGACTGAAGGTGAATGAAAACGGATGGGGTGCTCTCATACCAGATGGAGATGCAAAGGCATGGTATGGGCAAACCCGGAATGCCCTTTACTCTACCGAGTTATGATGCAGATACAACCCCAATTGCAGGCCCGACGCCGGGTTTCAGCAGGATAGCGTCGCGTGAGGAATCAAATGGAAAACCGGTGTGAGTGGAGAGCCAGGCGCGGCAGCAGACGAAGCCTTCGGTGCCGGAGCTCATGAGCACCAACAGGTGACGAAACTGGTGAACGCAAGGAATAAGCAGACGCGAACTCGGCAGGCGGTGGCTGGTTTTGGGGAAACGTCAGACAATAAAAAACCCCGCTCATTGAGCGGGGTTTCTTGTA